>CAZZPX010000406.1:0-3811 GCA_964655955.1 uncultured Phycisphaerales bacterium
CGGTCAGCCCATCCTGTTGCTGAGTGCCGCCTCGTTTCTCAGTGGGCCGTATCTTTGGGACTTCATCGAGCGCAGCCTCGCCTCCGATGCGGCGCTGACGGTCGGCCACGTGCAGGGAGATGCAGGCGATGTGCTCCCCGGCGTTTACCTGGTCAAGCCCGAGGCGCTCGCCAGGACCAAGCGCGACGGCTACCAGGATCTCAAGGAGCAATTGATTCCGGCGCTGCGCCGCGAAGGCCTGCGAGTCGCCGCCGTGCCGCTGTGCGGCGTGGTGCGGCCCGTGCTGACCAAGGATCACTGCCTGCACGGACTGGGCAGTCACCTGCGTGCGACCGCGACGCGCGAGCGTCTGGCGGAGCAGGGCTACGCCGAGCTGCGGACCGATGTCTGGGTGCACGAGACCGCGGAGGTCGATGCGACGGCGCGCCTGCTCGGGCCGAGCGTCATCGGGCCGAATGTCAGAGTGCTCGCCGATGCGGTGATCAGCGGTCCGGTGGTGCTCGAACGTGACATCGTGGTCGAGCGCGACGCCATCATTGACAACAGCATTCTGTTCGCCGGTTCGCGCGTGGCGGCCGGCGCCGTGCTCCAGAAGATGGTGCGCCGGATCGGCGTGTCGCGTCGGGCCCCGGCGTGGACGTCCCTGGCGGATCGTCAGGGGCGCAGGAGCGGCCGCTCCGAATGGTCGGGCGGCCAGAAAGCGAGAAAGTCGGTTCCGTCACGGTGACGGATTTAGCTTGTCCCCCAGTTGGGGTGCTTGATAGGGCCCAGTGCCCGTAACCACAACCTGCCGATCGATCGTGCCCGGCACAATCACCCCCGATCGGCGACAGAGATGGTCAAAGGAGGCCATAATGAAAACTCTCAAGGCACTTGTTGGCTTCGCGGCCGCCGGCGCTCTGGCGCTTGCGTCCCAGGCCAACGCACAGATTTCGGACTTCGTGTATGACACGACGGCCGGCGCCACCACCGTCTACACCGGTGATCTCAGCAGCGGCACGCTGTCGCTGGATGACATCAACGGGCGGAACTTCCGCGTGCAGCGGATCCCGCAGGGCGGCGGCGGCTCCCTCGTCGAGACCGGGTTCTTCGGCACCGGCAGCGCCGCGCTGTCCGCCAGCATGGACCTGGTGTCGTTCAACGACAACACCCCCATCGGCAACGGTGCGGGTGACACGGCCACGTTCGCCGGCGCCATGAGCGGCAGCGACTTCGTCGCCACCGACGAGTACGGCAATACCTGGTCGGGCAACCTCGCCTTCTTCGAGCTGACCGACCGCACCAACTCTATGGTGCGGCCCGGCATCGAAGGTCAGGGCGTGATCACCGACATCGTGTTCAGCGGCCCCACCTTCCAGGACATCACCACGTCCGACCTGGTGGACCTCGGCACGATCTTCACCTTCACCTTCGTCATCGAGCAGGCCCCCGGCGATCCGGTCACTCTGGAAGAGTACCTCGCCAGCAGCGGCCTGGGCGGCCTCGCCGTCGAGATCGAGACCATCGAGGCTCGCATCCGCGGCATTCCGCTCCCCGCCACGACCGGCCTGGCATTTGCCGGTCTGCTTCCCTTCTGCGCCGTCTCCATGCGGCGTCGCCGGTAAGCGAGCTTGGACCATCCCCCGACGTGCCCGCGTTTGCAATCGACTTGCCCTGAGCGCTTTTGGAGAAAATGTGCCTCGCCAGAACGCAGTCAGCGAATCAGGAGTGATTCATCCGGCTGCGTGCGTCTGAGACTCGATTGCGGCTGAACGCGACACGCCGGGCCGACTTACGGGACTGGGAGACGCCCCGCCCGACAAGGATTGGTCCAAGGCGTACGATTGAGCACCCCGACTTTGACATCCCGGGCCGAAAGGCCCGGGATGTGTTTACCGATCAGGCTATTGTGATGAAACCGCACACCCCATCCACGGCTCCGGCCGGCGCTGACCCGCGCTTGCGGGTTGGTCTGCTTATCGGGCTCTTGCTCCTCATCGTCCTCTCCCAGGTCAACGTCATCTGGGAGATGGTGCGCGAGTGGAGCGCCAACCCCGACGCAGGCCACGGCTTCTTCGTCGCGCCGCTGGCTCTCTTTCTCGCCTGGCAGCGACGCCAGCACCTGCGCGAGTCGATCCAGCCCGCCAGTTGGGCGGGACTGCTCCCGATACTCGCCGCCCTCGCCCTGCGTTACGCAGGTACGTGGTACGGCATGCCGTACCTCGATCGACTGGGCGTGATCGTGCTGCTGTGGTCGGCGATCTGGACGGTCTTCGGCTGGCAAACCGCCAAGGCGGCGCTGACGCCCGTCCTCTTCCTGGTTCTCGCCCTGCCCCTGCCCGGGCGCTTCCAGACGATGCTTGCCGGGCCCCTGCAGGACTTCGCCACCCGCGCCACCGAGTATCTGCTGGTGGCGAGCGGCATTCAGCTCACCCGGGCGGGCAACGTCCTGATCGTCCAGGACTATCACATCGCCGTCGCCGAGGCGTGCAACGGGCTGCGCATGCTGCTGGCGTATGCGATGATCTGCATCTTCTTCGCACTGGCGTTCAGCCGCGACTGGTGGGAGCGCCTGCTGATGGTGCTGGCGATCGTGCCGGTGGCGCTGGCCGCCAACGTGCTGCGCATCTACGCCACGGCGCTCATGGTCCTCTTTGTCAGCGAGGAGGCGGCGGCGACGTTCTTCCACGACATCGCCGGCTACGTCCTCATGCCTGTCGCCGTCCTGATGCTGCTGGTGTGGCGGTGGATCATCAGGCGCTCCTACGCTGTGGATACGGTGGCGACGCAGGCCGCCAAACTCGACGCGGTGTCAACCGTGGCACTCGGAGGCAAGCGCTCCTCATGACCGAGCAACTGTCCGGACGCACAAGGCTCGGGTGGATCGTCACCGCTGCTGCCGCCTGCATTGTCGGCACGGGGCTGGCGATGGCTGCGCTCGAGTCGCACGTGCAGGCGCATCTCACCGACTCTCGCCCTATCCACATCTCGCTCGAACAGCTGCCCATGGATCTCGGCGAATGGCACGGCCGGGACGAGGAGCCCGACGAAGCCATCGGCACGCTCACCGGCATGGACGAGTACCGCCAGCTTCGCTTCTACAAGTCCGGGGCGCCCGCCGCCAGCGTCCTCATCACCTACTCCGGTCGGCCGCGCCAACTGACCGGGCATTACCCCGAGGTGTGTTATCCGGCCGTGGGCTGGCACCTGGAGTACAGCAAAGACGTCACGCTGCGCCCGGAGAACGGCCTGCAGATCCCGGCCCAGCTTCACTTCCTGACCAAGTTCACCGACAGCATGTACTCGCAGATCTACATCGTGAACACGCTGGTGAACAACGGCGTACTCACCACGAACAAGCGTGCTGTCGATTATCGAACCATCGGGCAGGAGAGGTACGTGGCCCAGATTCAGGCGCTCTTTCATGGCGCGGAGAACCAGGCTCAGGTGCTCGACGAGGCCGAATCACTTTTCGGACCACTCATCGAGACGCTGGGTGAGCACTTCCAAGGATCGCCGCTCGAGACGGCGGGAGAGTGAGAGCCGTGGACAACCAGCGAAATGACATCGTCGTCTCCTCCGACTCGCATGCCCCGCCCGCCAAGGCGGCCGGGTATGGATACGGCTACGGCTACGGGTATGGCTACGGGCACGGCGGCGGGGGCAGCGGCGCCCTCGCCGGCTTCCGTTTCGATCCGGTCGACGCCTTCCGCCGCTTTTGGTTCGTCATTGTCTTCTTCGGCCTGCTGGGCGCGGCGGCGGCGATCTTCGTGCTGCCGCATCTCATCGAGAAGGAATACGAGGCGACGACGCTGCTCCAGGTTCGTGCCGA
>CAZZPX010000407.1:0-3809 GCA_964655955.1 uncultured Phycisphaerales bacterium
CTGGCCCGCACGCGCCAGCGATCACCGCCCACTGCTTCGCGGACAAGTCCGCCCTCGCTTGGCTTGAACGCCAGGGCCGCGCCCTCGCTCAGGTCGAGGCGCTCACCCGTTTCGACATCGGCATCGAGCTGCGGCCGATAACCGATCTCCTCGAGGAGGATGAGCTGGAAGCGGAGCAGGGCCCGCCAGCGCGCCTCCCGGTCGGCCTCGAGCGAGCCGATGCGGCGCAGGGCCGCCACCGCCTGATCGAAGAGCTGGGGATGGGGATCGCCGGCCGCCAGCCCGGTCTGGAGCGCGTCAGCCATGTAGATGCCGATGTTGTGCGCGAGGAAGTCGCTGCGCAGGGCGGGGAAGACCTCGCGCAGGTCCCAGTCGGTGACGGCGGCCAGTTCCCTTTCAGCCTTGACGACCAGGCCGACCTCGCCGAGCGTCAGCAGTTCGAGCCCGCCGGAGAACGGCCCCTTCTCGCGCTTGGCGCCCTTGACCAGTCCGCGCACGAGCCCCATACCGCGGGTCAGCAGTGTCACCGTCTGGCTGGTCTCGGACCAGTCCTGACGACGGATGCAGAGTGCGTCCTCGTGTGCAGCCGGCATGCTCCTCCGCCGCGTCCTCCTGGAATCCGTGCTCTGGGCTCGGCCGCTGGCCGTATACTGGGGCGAACGGATTGTACGCATTGGAGAGGTTCGCCATGGATGACGGCCCGCGCATCATCGCGCTGCTCAACCAGAAGGGCGGTGTGGGGAAGACGACGACCACGGCCAATCTGGGGGCGGGGCTCGCCGATGCCGGCCTGCGTGTGCTGCTCGTCGATCTCGACCCGCAGGCGCATCTGACGCTGCACCTGGGCGTGGAACTGCCCGAGGGCGAGGAGATCGAGGCGGCGAGCGTCTACGACCTGCTGCTTGACGCGGACATCGACGCGGCCGAGGCGGTGCAGGTGGTGAGCGAGCGCCTGCATGTGCTTCCTGCTGAGGTCGATCTCGCCGCCGCCGAGATCGAGCTGTCACAGGAGTGCGACCGCTACCTGCGACTGCGCGAACATCTGCGTCGCCTGGCCTCGGGGTACGACTACATTCTGCTGGACTGCCCGCCGTCGCTGGGGCTGCTCACGATCAACGGGCTCGCCTGCGCTCATGAGGTGATCGTGCCCATGCAGGCGCACTTCCTGGCATTGCAGGGGGTGAGCAAGCTCCTCGATACGGTGTCAATGATGGCGGCACAGGTGAATCCGACGCTGCGGGTCACCGGCGTGGTGCTGTGCATGCACGAATCGACGACGAAACTCGCCTCTGAGGTCGTCGCCGATCTCGAGACGTTTTTTGAGCAGAGCCGTGGCGGCGCGGTGCCCTGGCGCGAGGCGCGCGTGCTCCAGCCGCACATCCGGCGCAACATCAAGCTCGCGGAGGCGCCCAGCTTCGGCCAGTCGATCTTCCAGTACGAGCCGACCTGCGCCGGAGCGCAGGACTACGCGGCGCTGGCGCAGACGGTGCTTCGCATGCACGGCGTTGCCGCGGGAGCGTCGACGGACACGCGCACTGATGACGACGCCTGCACCGATCTCGTCGTAGTCGCCGATCAGGTCGACCTGGAGTACATCGCAAAGCTCGTTGACAAGTAGGATGCCGGCCGCCGCGTCTACCTGACCTCGACCTCGCGCCGCTGCGTGCCTGATTCATAGAGCGCATCGACGACGGACTGGACCGCCCTCCCGTGCTGCGCGGTAGCGACGGGCGTCGAGCGCTGCTCTACCGCCTCTTGAAACGCCCGCCACTGGCCCTCCCACATGTCGCGCTTGGGCGCGTGGGGCGTGACATCGACGAGGCGGCCCCGCTGTTCCGTAGCGAGCGTCACCGTGTCGCCGAAGAGTTCAAAGAAGCAGCCGCCTCGATCGCCGAGCAGCGCCATACCGCTCGGCAGCGTGCCGTCCGGCAGGTTCATCGCCCAGGTGGCGTTCAGCTCCAGGGTCAGGTCGGAGTCAAAGCGAACGAGCCCCGTCGCCGCGTCGTCGACGTCGAACGTGCCCTCGTACCGCGGCGGGCCAGCCCACATGTCGACGTAGCGGTAGGAGTCGAGCGGCGAGCCGAACCGGCTGTACCACGCGCCGCTGACGCGCGTCGGCGTGGGATGCCCGGCGAGGTGCATGCCCAGGTCAATCACGTGCACACCCAGGTCGATGAGCGCCCCGCCGCCCGAGACCGCCTTGGTGGTGAACCAGCCGCCCAACCCAGGAATGCCGCGACGACGATAGACGCTGGCCTTAATGTGATAGATCTCGCCGAGTTGCCCCTCCTCGACGAACTGCTTGACCGTGCGGGCGACAGCGGTCTGCCGCAGCACGAACCCCATCTGCAGGATGCGCCCGGTCTTGCGCATGGCGCTGATGATGGCGTCGCACTCGGCGACGTTGAGCGCCATCGGTTTCTCGAGCAGCACGTCCTTGCCGGCGCGCATGGCGGCGATGGCGACCTCCGCGTGATGCTGATTGGGAACCGCGACGACGACGGCGTCGACCTCGTCACGCGCGAGAAGATCATCAAGCGAGGCGCACGCGGCGACCTCCGGGTGCTTTCGCACGAGTCGCTGTGCCGCGTCCGGGTTGACATCCCAGGCGGCGGCGACGTTCAGGCCGACCCGTTTCGCCGCATCCGTGTGCACGTTGCCGATCGTTCCCGCGCCGACGATGCCGATTCCCAGTGACATGCTGCTGCGCTCCTTGCTTCGTCGCGGCGCCCGGCCGCCGCGCCGCTGATCATACTGCGCTGCGACCCGTGCGTCCGAATCGGCGGCAGCGCCCAGAATCCGATCCCCTTTCGCCTACCATTGGACACGGAGGACGACGTGAGCGAGCCGCACGCACAATCGGGAAGCGATCGACGCCAAGAGTCGCAGCCGCACGAAGAAGATGTCGTGACGGAGCGCACGCTGGAACGCTCGGAGGAGGATGAGCGCTTCGTGCCGGTCATCGTCAAGCGAACCGACGAGGCGAGGCGGCACCCGGACGACGTCCTGCAGACCGCGATTCGCGAGGGGGCAGAGCAACTCGAGCGGCCGACGCTGTCGCTATTTCTCTCGGCGATCACCGCGGGACTGATACTCGGCTTCACCGCCATGTCAGTGGCCATCGCGCACGAGATCAGTGAGGCCCTGGAGCTGGATTCGCTGACGCGGCTGGCGAAGGCGCTGGTGTACCCGCTCGGATTTGTCGTCTGCATCATGAGCGGCACGGAACTCTTCACCGAGCACACCGCCACCGCCGTCTACCCCGTGCTCGATCGGCGCGTGAAGCTGCATCGACTGCTGCGGCTGTGGGCGCTGGTCCTCATCGGCAACCTCATGGGAGCAGCGGCGAGCGCGGGGCTGCTCACCGGCGCCGCAGAAGTGATCGACGCGGAGCGCGGCATCGCCGCTGTCGCCGAGCAACTTGTCGGTCCGACCTCGGGCGTCCTGTTCATGAGTTCGCTGCTGGCGGGCTGGCTCATGGCGCTGGGGGCGTGGCTGATCCTCGGCACGCCGCCCAGCATCAGCCAGATTGTCTCCGTGTACATCGTGACGTTCCTGATCGGGCTCGGCGGCCTGCACCACTCCATTGCCGGCGGCGCGGAGTTTTTTCTCTCCAGCTTCACGACCGGTTCGCCCGGCTGGCTGGAGGGCATGCGTTTCCTGCTGCTCGCCTCGGTGGGCAACCTGGTGGGCGGCAGTGTTTTCGTGGCGGGGTTGAACTACGGCCACATCCGCCAGAGCCAGCCGGCGCAAGAAAAGGACGGCGCGGGCTGAAACGATCGGCCCACGCCGCCGGGACGTGCCGTGTG
>CAZZPX010000408.1:0-3805 GCA_964655955.1 uncultured Phycisphaerales bacterium
CAGTGCGACTGGGACTTCGCCAAGGAGTTCAACCTGCCGATCGTCCGCACGGTCCAGCCCCCGGAGGACTTCGACGGCGACGCGTACGTGGGCGACGGGCCGGCGATCAACTCCGGCTTCCTCGACGGCCTGCACGTCGAGCCGGCGAAGCGGCGGATCATCGGCTGGCTGGAGGAGCAGGAGTACGGCTCGCGTCGCGTGAACTTCCGCCTGCGCGACTGGCTCTTCAGCCGCCAGCGGTACTGGGGCGAGCCCTTCCCCATCGTCTGGGACGATCGGGGGCGCCACTACGCCGTGTCCGGGTCGTCGCTGCCCGTCGTGCTCCCCGACATGGCCGACTACGCGCCGGTCGAGAGCGACGATCCGCAGCCGCTGCTGGCCAAGGCGTCGGACTGGGTGGAGACCACCGCGGGCGCCGCGGGCGTGGCGGATCTGCCGGCGGACGCGGTCGTGACGCGGGAGACCAACACCATGCCCGGCTGGGCCGGCTCGTGCTGGTATTACCTGCGCTACTGCGACCCGCACAACGACGAGCGCTTTGTCGGCAAGAGCGCCGAGCGGTACTGGATGGCCGGGGCGACGGAGGCTCCGAGCGACGGAGGAAAGAAGGGAGACACCGGGGGCGTCGATCTCTACATCGGCGGCTCCGAGCACGCCGTGCTCCACCTGCTCTACGCCCGCTTCTGGCACAAGGTGCTCTTCGACCTCGGCCACGTCTCCACGCCCGAACCGTTCCAGAAGCTCTTCAACCAGGGCAAGATCCAGGCGCATGCCTACACCGACGAGCGCGGCATGTACGTCGACGCCCACGACGTCGCCGAGCGCGAGGGCAAGTTCTTCGTCGGCGACAAGCAGGTCAGGCAGGAATACGGCAAGATGGGCAAGAGCCTGAAGAACGCCGTCTCGCCCGATGAGATCTTCGAGGAGTACGGCGCGGACACGCTGCGCCTCTACGAGATGTACATGGGGCCGCTCGATGCCAGCAAGCCCTGGAACACGCGCGACATCGTCGGCGTGCATCGCTTCCTGCAGCGCGTGTGGCGGGCGATCGTCGATGAGGAGTCAGGCGCGCTGCGCGTCGGCGAGGAGCCGGCGAGCGATGAGCTCCGCCGGGCGCTGCACAGGACGATCGCAGGCGTCCGCGCGGACATGGCGTCGCTCGGCTTCAACACAGCCATCGCCAAGCTGATCGAACTCAACAACACGCTGACCGGTTTGGAGCGGACGCCGCGCGAGGTGGCGGAGGCGCTGGTGAAGATGCTCGCGCCGCTTGCGCCGCACATCGCGGAGGAACTCTGGCATCGGCTGGGTCACAGCGACACGATCGCCTACGAGCCGTTCCCGCAGGCCGATCCGGACTTGCTCGAGGAGGAGACGATTGAGATTCCGGTGATGGTGAAGGGCAAGGTGCGGGCGCGGATTCAGGTCGCACCCGGCGCCTCGGCCGAGCAGCTCAAGGAGATCGCGCTGGCCGACTCGAAGGTGAAGGAGATGCTGGGCGAGCAGAAGGTGCGCAGGGTCGTCGCCGTCCCCGACCGCATGGTCAACATCGTCCTCTGACCCCCACGAGGCGCAGCATCATTGCAGCGCCCAGAAAGCCCCGGGACGCCGCGACGAAGTCGCAAGTCCCCGGGGATCTTCTTCACAGTCGCACCCCGCGCCCTACTTCCCCTGCACCTCGTACGCCCCGCGATCGATGATCGGCGGCGTCCCTTCACCGGTGTCCGGCACGCTGGGAATATCAATGAATCGCGGCAGCCCGTCCGCGTCAAGACCGAACCCATTCGGATAGAGCAGGTTGCTTCCCGAATCGATCGCCGGTGAGGGAATCAGCAGGCGCACGTTGTCATCGAGCGTGCCGAGGATATTGTCCGGCCCGTCCGGATCTATAAAGAGCGGATCGGCGGAGAAGTTGCCCACGCCGGGAATCGTCCCCGTCCACCCGTGCACGATCGACCAGTCAATGCGCGGCACATCGATCTGGGCCGCCTCGTCGATGACGCCGCCGGCGCTGTTGTTCCAGAAGATGCAGTTGACGGCGGTACTGGTAATCCGGAGCGTCGTCCCGCCGAAGCCCGTCTGGTTTCCGTAGAACGTGCAGTTCGCCGCTTGCAGGCCGGAACCCTGCACCAAGGCGATAACATCGGCGGATTCGTTCCCCACAAAGACACAGTTCACCGCCTTGCCCGCACCGTCCGCTCTGTCGCGCAGGATCGGCCCGGATCCGGGCGAGCCGTTGCCGATGAAAACGCACCCTTCCAGAACTTCGTGGGGCCACACGGCGATCGCGTCCGCAGGATCGCCTGACGAGGCGTCGTTCCCGACAAAGACGCAGTAGCGCACCTCCCGCACTGCGCCGAAAATGTCGGTGCCCACCGTCGCGATCCCGCCGGTGCTCGTATTGTCGATGAACGTGCAATGTTCGACGTTTATGGCCGAGACCGTGCCATCAACGGCGATGTTGCTCTCGAACGTGCAGTGCCGCACATTAGGCACGTCTGCGAGCGCAGCGCCGCTGGCCGATCGGTTCTCCCGGAAGGTGCAGTTTTCCACAGTGTTCGCCCGCCAGAGCCCACCGCCCGCCTGATCGCTTTCGTTCCCCACGAAGATGCAGTCTTGCACATAGGTTCCATCGAACACGGCGCCGCCGTAGAGCCCGGCGTAGTTATTGCTGAAGGAGCAATGACTGATGACTTCGGCGCCGTTGACGGCACCGCCGAAGATGCCGGCATAATTCCCTGAGAAATCGCAGTTGTGGACTTCGGTCCCCGTATAACCTATGATCGCACCCCCGTAGTCCACGGCGGTGGCATTCACGAAGGTAATACCTTCCAAGGTCGTCGGGCCGGAGTAGCGCAGCACAAAGCCGCACGTCCGCCCTTCGCCGTCGAAAATCGTCTCGCCGACGCCCGATCCGCGGATCGTAAGAGAGCGGTACCACACCTCGATACCCTCTTCGTTTCTGGCGATGTACCTTCCGGGCAGGATCTGGATCGTGTCGCCGTCGATCGCGACATTGATGGCCTCCTCGATGTCATCGAAGGGATGATCAGCCGACCCGTCCTCCAGCGGATCGCTGATGTCGATGTCGCCCGGACCGGGGTCGCCTGGCGCATCATCATCAACATAGAACGTTCGGCCCGGCTCGCACTCGTCGGGGATGCCGTTGCCGTTGAAGTCATTGCTGGTGCCATCGGCGATGTCGCACTCATCCGGTACGCCGTTGTAGTTGCAGTCTTCGCTGGTGCCGTCGGCGATGTCACAGTTGTCGGGGATGCCGTTGCCGTTGCAGTCGTTGTACGACAGCTCGCACTCGTCGGGAATCCGGTTGCCGTTGCAGTCCTCGCTGGTCCCGTCGGCAATGTCACAGTCATCGGGCACGCCGTTGCCGTTGCAGTCCTCCTCGCACTCGTCCGGAACACCATTGCCGTTGCAGTCCAGGCTCGTGCCGTCCATGAGGTCGCAGTCGTCGGGGACGCCGTTGCCGTTGCAATCGTTGTACCAAAGCTCGCACTCGTCGGGCACGCCGTTGCCGTTGCAGTCTTCGCTGGTCCCATCCTGAAGATCGCAAATGTCAAGAACACAGTTGTGGTTGCAGTCGAGATCGGGGTCGCGGATGAACTCGATGACATCGACAATGCCGTTGTCATCACAGTCGTCGCCGCACATCGTGTGGTAGGCGCCCAGCAGGATGCCCAGGTCCGCCTGGTCCGTGTCGCCGTCGCCGTCAAGATCGCCGCCGCCGTCGACGTGGAACGAAGCAAGCAGTTGCCCCAGGTCGCTCTGGTCCACATCCGCGTCGTTG
>CAZZPX010000409.1:0-3782 GCA_964655955.1 uncultured Phycisphaerales bacterium
CTTACCAATGCCGACGTCGGCGCGAGCCGTTTTGAGTTGGAGGAGACGGGCTTCACGAGCGACGAGTACTTCGGCGGCGTGAGCTTCGATTACACCAAGAAGGTGCCGCTGGGCGAACTCAACGCCGGGCTGTCGATGCGGGTGAGCCGGCAGGAGGACAGCGAGCAGGGCGCGGCGATCCTGGTCGTGGACCAGGCGCGCACGTTCGACAACGGACGCATCATCTTCACGCGGCGCAACTTCATCCCCGGTTCGCTCGTGATCACCGACGCCGCGGGGCTGATCGTCTACATCGAGGGAATCGACTACGAGGTCACAATCATCGGTGACGTCGTGCAGATCGAGCGCATCCTCGGGGGGGCGATCGCGCCCAACGAAACGGTGCTCCTCGATTACCGCATCGGCCCGGATCCGGCGAACACCACCGACACGTTCACCTACGCGCTGAGCACCCGTTACGACATCTTTGAGGGACCGCTCAGCGGTCTCGGCGTGTACGTGCGCTTCGTGGATCAGTCACAATCCATCGACGCGGAGCGCGGCGTGATCGAACCGGACGAGGTGCAGACGCTCCTCTACGGCGCGGAGTATCGCGTCTGGCGTTTCTACTTCCAGGCGGAGCAGGAGCATCGCGACAGCACGTTGTCTCCCTTCGACGCCACGCGCCTGGAGGCCCGCTACTTCGATCGAATCAATCCGGCGAATGCCATCATGCTCAGCGCCAACTGGGATCGACTGGAGTTCAGCGACGCGAACCGCACCAGCGAGATCACCTCGCTCGACGGCCGCTGGAATGCCTCGCTCACCGACAACCTGCGCCTGGATCTGTACGCGGCCTGGCGTGATGAGCAGCGCAGCGACGGCGACAACGTGCAGGCGTGGGAGCAGGAAGTCGGGCTGGTGTGGGAGTATCGCCAGACCGCGGTCTTCGCCACCGTGCGCAACGTCATGCAGGAGAGCGACGTCACCGACACTACGTTTCAGACTTTCTTCCTCGGTTACCGGAGGACGTTCTGATGGCGACAGCGACACGACTTCGGCAGGCCGGGCGCCGCGGGTTTCATCTCCGTCGCTGTGTGCCCCTCGCGCTGCTCTCCGCCGTCGCGCTGACCGGCTGCGGCCAACCACCCGGTACGCTCTTCGACCCCCTCGAGCCGCTCGTCGCCTGGCCCATGCCGCCCGAGCAGCCGCGCATCAGGTACGTCGGCCAGATAGAGAGCGATCGCGATCTCAAGCCCGGCGTGAGCTTCGGCGAATCGCTCGGCCGCACGCTCTTCGGCGCGCCGCCCGTGCGCACCATGCTCTCGCCGTACGCGCTGTGCAGCGATGCGGCGGGGGAGCGTCTCTTCGTCTGCGACAGCAACGCCCAGGTGCTGCACGTTTTCAACCTGCAGACCCGCGAGTATCAGACCTGGCAGCCCGGCGAAACTGAGCGCTTCGCCCAGCCGGTCGGCGTCACCGTCGGTCCCGATGAGCGCATCCTCGTCTGCGATTCGGTCGCGGGTGCAATCCACGTCTTCGACCCCGCCGGTGTCCATATCGGTCTCTTCACTGCTGTGCCGTTCGAGCGGCCAAGCGGCCTCGCCTGGGATGCGGGGCGCGAGCGGTTGTTCGTCAGCGACACCGCCGCCCACCAGATCGTCGTCCTTTCCGCGGTGGGCGACGAGATCGCGCGCATTGGCGGACGCGGCATCGAACTGGGCCGCTTCAACTTCCCCACCGACCTTGCCGTCGATGACGCGGGTTGGCTGTACGTCAGCGACACGCTCAACTTCCGGGTGCAGGTTTTCGGGCCCGATCTCGAGCCGATCCGCCGCATCGGCCGCAAGGGCGACCTGCCCGGCTACTTCTCGCAGCCCAAGGGCATCGCGCTCGACGGCGAGGGGCACATCTACGTCGTCGACGCGCACTTCGAAGCGGTGCAGATCTTCAACCGCGACGGGCAGTTCCTGCTGCCCTTCGGCGAGGAAGGGACAGGCCCGGGGCAGTTCTGGCTGCCTGCGGGAATTCACATCGATCAGAACAATCGCATCTGGATCGCCGATACCTACAATCGACGTGTCCAGGTCTTCCAGTACCTGCCGGAGGCGGCGCCGTGAACGCACGATGGCTCAGTCTTCTCTTCCTGGCGCTCGGGGGATCCGCGCTCGGCCAGCAGGGCCAGAGCGTGATCGACAGCGTGCACAATCTCTCCGCGAGCGGGCCGGGCGGCATCCACGCCGTCGCGGAGGACCAGGTGTGCATCTTCTGCCACACGCCCCACAACGCCGCTCCCGTGCAGCCGCTGTGGAACCGCGCCATGCCGGTCGACGCCTACACGGTGTACAGCAGCAACGCCCTGGATGCCGAGCCGGGCCAGCCCACCGGCTCCTCGAAGCTTTGCCTCTCCTGCCACGACGGCACGATCGCGCTGGGAAGCGTGCTCTCGCGCGACCAGATCATCGTCATGGCGGGCGGCATCACCACGCTGCCTCCCGGTCACTCGAACCTCGGCACGGATCTCTCCGACGATCATCCCATCTCGTTTCCCTACACCGCGGGGCTGGTCGGCCACGATCCCAACCTCGTGCACCCGGGGGCGCTGCCGGCGGATCTGCGGCTCGACGGCAACCAGGAACTGCAGTGCACGACCTGCCACGATGCGCACGATAACACGTTCGGCGATTTCCTGGTGATGAGCAACGATGACGCAATGCTGTGCAAGTCGTGTCACCAGATTTCAACGACGACCGTCCCGGCGCATCGGGACTGCCGCTCCTGCCACCGGACGCACACCGCTCCGAGCGGGCCGTATCTCCTCGTCGGGGACAAGATCACGACAAGCTGCCTGGCGTGCCACGACGGCACGTACCCCGGCGCCAAGGACATCGCCGGTGAGTTGCAGAAGTTCGACGCGCACGATACGGACGCTCCAGTCGATCCCGTCGATCCGATTCCGCACCACGTCACCTGCGCCGACTGTCATGATCCGCACACGATGGAGCAGGGAATGGCGCAGGCGCCCGCGATCTGGCCGAGCTTCGGCGCGGTCAGCGGCGTCAACCTCTCCGGTCTCGAGGTCGCGCAGGCGCAGTACGAGTACGAGGTCTGCTTCAAGTGTCACGCCGACGACAACGCCCTTGACGAGAGCTACGTGTCGCGGGTCATCACGCAGATCAACACGCGCCTGGAGTTCGATCCGTCGGCGGTGTCCTTCCATCCCGTGGCGGCGCCGGGACGCAACCCGAACGTGCCCAGCCTCAAGCCGTCCTACGACGAGAGCAGCATGATCTATTGCAGCGACTGCCACGGCTCGGAGCCGGGCAATCCCCGCGGCGTGCACGGCTCGAACATCGAGCCGCTGCTGGTGCGGCAGTACGAGACGCAGGATCTGACGCCGGAGAGCCCGCAGGCCTACGCCCTTTGCTACAACTGTCATTACCGCGACGGGGCGAACGGCATCCTCGGCGACGCTTCCTTCCCGCACGATCTGCACGTGCGCGACGAACGCACGCCCTGTTCGGTCTGCCACGATGCGCACGGCGTCAGTTCACTGCAGGGCACGCTGACCGGCAACGCCCACCTGATCAACTTCGATGCGACGGTCGTCTTCCCTGACCCCGTAACGGGGCGGCTGGAGTACCGCTCGACCGGCCAGTTCCAGGGCGAATGCTTCCTGAGCTGTCACAACGTGCCGCACTCGCCCAAGGCATACGCCCAGTAGCGGTTGTGCGCACGCCCCCGGGGCGTCCCGCGTCCTGCAGCGGCGGCCGCTACCATAGATCCATGCCCAACCGCTACAA
>CAZZPX010000410.1:0-3776 GCA_964655955.1 uncultured Phycisphaerales bacterium
GCTTCGAACTGGTCGAGAACCGCGCCGGAGAGGGAGAAGCTCACGCGAAATTCGGGGTGGAAGCGGCGGCAGAGGTCGATGAGCAGCCGCGTCGTGGGGCGATAGCAGCGTTCGGCGACGCGGCGGCAGAGGTCCATGTTGCGGCGATTGTCGAAGTAGAAGGGGTCGGTGTCGAAGACGGAGTAGCGCCGCAGTCGGTAGGGCTGGTGAACCTGGAAGTAGAAACAGAGCGAAACCATGGAGCCTCCCGCCGGGGTCGAGCCGTCTCCTCTCTCCCATCCTATCGCATCCGCCGGGGTCGTTATACTCTCAGTCCCGAGAGGAGCCGCAATATGCACACACATCTTCGCGCGATCACCACACGTGTCGTTCTCTGCGTTGGCGCGGCGGGCCTGCTGGCGGGATGCCAGGGCACGCCGATGAGCGGGCATGACGCCGACCAGCCCCTCCCCGAGCCGGTGCAGGATCTGCTCACGGCGCACGGCGAGGACGCCTGGGAGGCGCTCTCCACCATCGAGTACGCCACAGAGGTCGACTTCGCGGGCATCCCCTACCGCTCGCAGACCCGCCTGGCAATCGACGAGTGGAGCATCGAAGAACGCGTCAGCGAACCCGTCGCCTTCACCATGCGGCAGGTGGACGGCCTCGTCGAGGTGTCCGAGGGCGACGCCCCGTCCGGCTTCAACGTCGACGCCATGATCAACCGCTGGCCCTACTTCTTCGCCGCCCCCTTCGTCATCGGTCGCGACGCCGCCGCCCTCACCTACCTCGGTCCGGTGCTGGTCGACGGCCGCATCTACGACGCCGTCCGCGTCGACCCGGACGTCGGCGACTCCGTCTGCCCGGTGGACTGGCTCGTCGCCTACATCACCAGCCCCGGCAATGAGGTTGGCATCGGCCACCTCGCCATGCTGCGCTACCCGGTGACGTTCCCGGCGCAGGGCGGGGAGATGGTGACCGCGGAGCATGTCGCGGTGTACGAACCGCTCGCCGCCTACGAGACGGTGGCCGGCGAGATCGTCGTCCCCGAGACCATCACCTTCCACGCCTGGATCGGGGACTTCTCGACCGACGGGCCTGAAGGAACGATGAATGCCGATGAGACGCTCGGCACGGTGACGTTCCACGTGCTCGACGCCGAATAGACCTCGCAGCAAGCGCACTGCCTGCAGAAACATCGACGAGCAGCGTCCGTACCGGGGCGGGCGCTGCTCGCTCTTTGCGCTGCCGGCTCAGCCGAGCGCTCAGGATGGACCGAGCCTCTCGCTGCGGTCGCGGGCGCGATCCGCGGCTTGCGCCAGGCAGACCATCACCGCGAACAGCACCAGCAGCGTCCACAGCGCGAAGACCGGCAGCGCCAGCCAGAGAAAGGCGCTGAGCAGCATGACTTGCTGAGCGAGTCGGCTGGCGGCAAGCGACGCCACGACTGAAGCGAGCACGCCCGCCAGCGCCGTGGGCAGGCCCACCGCGTTGATCGCCGCCTGCGTCGCCCAGCGAGGATGATCGGCACGCAGCAGCAGACGCCGCGTATGCAGCAGCAGCGCCGGCAGGGCGATCATCGCCAGTACGAGGGCAGGCACGTACAGGGAGAAGGAGACGGGTGTCCCGGCGACGCTCAGCAGCGCCGCAGCCAGCGACCAGCGCGCCACGCGCCGCGGCACCAGGGCCGGCTCGTAGCGCGGCTCCGGTTCGGCGGCGGTATAGAGCAGCGAACCGATCAGCGCCGCGAGCAGCAGCACGCCCGAGCACACCTGGCCTGCCACAACCGGCCGGCTGGCCGATGACAGCAACGGCAACATCAGGCACGGCCCGAATGTCGCTGCGCCCAGGCCGATCAGCAGCAGCAGCGCCCCCGCCTGTAACCTCTCGAGCCACCCTGCATCGGCGCTGCTGAGTCGATCGGGCCTGAGCGACGGCGCAATGGGGGCGGCGCATTCGGGGCAGATGCCGCCCGCCTGCAAGCCGCGCAGGTTGTAGCCGCAGGCCCGGCAGCGCGCTTCGCCGAGGATCTCGCCGGTCGCGGAGAGGGGCACGATCGGGTCGTCCAGCGCCTTGTGGCGTCGCGAGGGTTCTCGGACGTCGCGTTCCACCCAGCGACCCCAGAAGGGCCCGACGTAGCGCTGCGGCTCGGCTTCCTCCGGATCCGGCGGACCGAACCAGCGACAGCGCACGCACTGCTGCGCCAGCGACCACGTGGGCCGCCCGCACGTCCGGCAGGGAACGGCGGAGTCGCGTTCCTTGACGCGTTCACGAGGGGACAGCCGCATTACCTGCTCCTGTCAGCCGGCGTCGACACGCGGCGCAGCCGGCCCAGCATAGCGTGGGGCATATGCGGCAAGGAGCCGCCGTCATGCTTCGCCGGCGCGCGGCTGAAGCCGATCGGCATCCTGACAGTTACCGAGTCCGTGCATGCCGCCGGGTCATCCCGCGATTCTCGCGAAATCTCTCGATTATCGCTCGACGAAGCGGGGACCGGGTGTATGGTAGAGACAGTAGAGGTGTCGCCCGCCCGGAGGGTGACGGCACAGGCAACAAGAGCACAAAGGAGAAACACGTATGAAACTGCTTGCATTTGGTTCTATCTGCGCGCTGACCTTTGCCGCTGGCACGGCGTCCGCCGCATATTTCTCGGACTTCGAGTCGGATGACGGTGGACTGCTGGGCACCGGCGACTGGGAGTGGGGCATCCCCGTCGGCTTCGATGATGCTCCCTACGGCGGCGCTGAGCCCGTCGGCGGCCACTCCGGCGACTACGCCTGGGGCACCGTCATCGGCGGCGCGCACAGCCCCAGCCTTGACAGCTACCTCACCCTCGCCGACGTCAACCTCGATCTCGCTGAGACCCTGAGCTGGTGGCAGTGGATCGACTCCGGCGGCAACAGCTTCGACACCGCCAAGGTGTTCGTGAACGGCACCGAGGTGTACCTTTCTGACGGCCTGTCCGATCAGATGTGGGAAGAAGTCGTCATCGACCTGACCGGCTTCAGCGGCATGGGCGACATCGTCTTCGAGTTCCACGCCACGAGCGTCGTCGAGCGCGTCGGCTGGTACATCGATGACCTCTCCGTCGTCGATATTCCCGCGCCCGGCACCGCGGCCCTGCTCGGCCTCGGCGGCCTGGCCATCCGTCGCCGCCGCTAAGCCAGCGACAGCGACAACCCAATCGCATTCCCGATGTCGAACCGCCCTCCGCAACCGGAGGGCGGTTTTGCTTGCACACGATGTCGACGCGGCGCCAAAATGAAAATCGCTTTATTTTCGAGCAATCCCTTTTGCACGAAATCCCGCGAGAAACGCTTGACATCTCCACTCGCGCGGCCATGCTTAAACTGGAGCGTCGGTCGCCCAGAAGGCGACGGCACAGGCAACCAAAGGAAAAAAGGAGAAACACATATGAAACTGCTTGCATTTGGTTCTATTTGCGCGCTGGCGATTCCCGCCGTTGCCCACGGCGCCGTGATTTACGCCTCGGATTTCGAGGCAAACGACGGCGGCTGGACGGCCGACGCCACCTGGGACACGGTCGGCGACTGGGAATGGGGCGAGTACGACTTCGCGTCCTACACCGGCGGCTACAACCCGCCCCCGGCTGCCTACTCCGGCTCGCACCTCTGGGGCACGGTGCTGCACGGCGACTACACCAACTCCGGCGGCGAGAGCTTCCTGCGCCAGACGTTCGACTTCAGCGGCTATGTGGATGTTGAACTCAGCTTCGCCAACTGGTGCGAGGTCTTCTACAGCTTCGACACCGCCATGCTCTACGCCAACGGCGACCT
>CAZZPX010000411.1:0-3757 GCA_964655955.1 uncultured Phycisphaerales bacterium
TGCGGCTCCTTCTCCAGCGCCCGCGAGACGATGGTCTGGATGTCGCCGCGCAGGTGCCGGCTGTGGGAGGAGAGCGCCGAAGGCTCTTCGTCACGAATGATGCGGGCGGCTTCCGCCGGGTTCTTGCCGCGAATCTCGTATGGCCCGTCGCCGGTGAGCAGTTCGAAGGCGACGACGCCGAGCGCGTACACGTCACAGCGTCCGTCCAGATCCTGCCCGCCGCCCAGTTGCTCGGGACTCATGTACGCCAGCGTGCCCACGAGCTGATGGCTCTGCGTGAGCAGCGTCTGCTCGGGATCGGCGCCCAGGGCGCGGGCGACGCCGAAGTCGAGCACGCGCGGCCGGCCGTCCGCGCCGACGAGGATGTTGGCGGGCTTGAGATCGCGATGGATCACGCCGCGCTCGTGCGCGTGCTGCACGGCGTCGCAGATCTCGGCGACGAGCGCCAGGCGCTGGCGTGCGTCGAGCGTATGCGCCTCGGCATATTCAAGGAGCCGCTCCCCCTCGACGTACTCCATCGCGAAGAACGGTTGAGGCCGGCCCGCCACCTGCGTGGTTCCCGCCTCGTAGACCTGCGCGATGCCCGGATGCTGCAGGCGCGCAAGCAGGTCCGCTTCACGCTCGAGGCGCCGCTGGAGCGCGGGAGCGCCGATGCCGATCTCCGGCCGCATGAGCTTCAGCGCCACGGTGCGGGCGGGCTTGACCTGCTGGGCGAGGTAGACGACGCCCATGCCGCCTTCCCCGATGAGACGCAGGATGCGGTATCCGTGTATCGCGTCGGCGGGAAGGATCTGCTCGGCCCGGGTCGAGCGAAGGTGCAGCGACAGGGGCGTGTCGAGTTCATCGCCACCGCGATCGTGATGCCGCAGCAGAGATTCGACCTCGCGGCGCAGCGCGCTATCGCCGGCGCAGAGTTCTTCGAGCCGGCGCGAGCGCGCGTCGTCAGGCTCATCGCGCACGTCCTCGAAGATCGCCGCAGCCTGCTGAAAGAGCTGAACGTCCATCAATCTTCCTCCGACAGTTCGCGGCGCAGGAAGGCGCGCGCGAAGTACCAGTCAGCCTCGGTGGTCTTGGGAGAGACCTGGAGCACGCTCGCCGCCTGCGCGTTGGTCAGCCCGCCGAAGAAACGCAGTTCCACGACGCGGCACTTTCGCTCGTCGAGACGTTCGAGGCGCTGCATCGCGTCTTCGAGCGCCACGAGGTCGATGCAGGGCAGGAGCTGGTCGACCTGGGCCCCGGCGAGCGTGAGGCGCTGCCGATCCCCGCCGCGCTTCTGGGTGCGGCGGGCGCGCGCGTGGTCGACGAGGATCTGCCGCATGGCGCGGGCCGCCAGGGCACGAAAGTGCGTCTCGTCGCCCCACTTCTGCTCGTTGCCCGCGAGCTTCAAATAGGCTTCGTGCACCAGCGCGGTAGGCTGCAGCGTATGGTCCGGCCGCTCGCGCTGCAGATACGCGGCTGCCAGGCGTCGCAACTGCTCGTAGACCTCGCCCAAGGCGGGATCGCGTCGGCCGGTGCCGTTGCGCCGACGGGTTGCGTGTTCCCCCCCTTCCGCCGGTTGTTTCTTGTCGAGCGTCACAAGCGCGTTCCTTCGCACGTCACATCACTGCATCCCATCTTAGTGCGGCTCCGGCGCTTCTCCCACAGTTCGGTCTGAATCTGGGCGCTTCCGTCGGCAATTTCCGCCGCGCTGCAAACCAGACAGCCATAGCAGCAATAAAAGCGCACGTTCAGCGCCCCTAGACGGTCCGGGTCATAACCTGAACATGGAACTCCACCTGCGAAGTGCTGTGCCGCACCGGACAAGCGCCGCTCCTTTCAAGAAAGAGGGTGCACATCGGGGGGTGCGGGGCGGCTGCGCGAGATTTGCATAGGAAAGAGCGGCAGCGAACTCGCTTCTTCTACTGGTGGATAAACACACAACGCCCTCACGCCACCGAGGGATCTTCAACAAGGACAAGGATGAAGACAATGAGACGCACATCCGCACACGGTTTCGTTCTGACCGGCGCCGCGTGCCTCACCGCCGCACTGGCCACGCCCGCTACCGCGAAATGGCAGGCGAACATCACGAGCGGCAGCCAGTACGTCGTTGAATGGACACAGATGCCTGATTTCGATCAGGTTCGCGACGCCCTGCCCAACGACGGCAAGATGTATTGCGTGCCCACCGCCGCATTCAACATGATGACCTATATCGCGAGACACGGCTATCCTGACATCGCCCCGGGGAGCTACAGCTACTGGTGGTGGATGTTCTCCTCCGGCGCCTATGTCACCTCCTCGGTCCACCTGACCGTCATGGGCCTGTTCATGGGCACCGATCCCTACGACGGAACGGGCGGCAACGGCGCCTCCAGCGGTCTGAACGCCTGGCTCCCCGGCAGCTTTATCGTCATGAGCAAGTGGGCCGGCAACGGCAACCCCCCCAGCGCCAAGAACCTCGGCGCGCACATGCTCCAGGGGCACCTCGTCATGCCGGTTGTCGGCTGGTACGACACTGACAACTACCCCTTCATTTACCGGGATGGCGGCCACGCCCTGACGCTCACCAAGGTCGCACGCTCCGGCAACAACATCTCCGTCAGCTGGCGTGATCCCGCCAACGAGCAGAGCGATATCGACTCCCAGTCCATCTTCCAGTCCCACACGTACGCCACACAGTCCCAGGTCGTCCTGTGGAACGGCGGCTATCCCATGGCTCTCGACAAGATCGTGGGCTACGGCAGCGCCTACCTCGACAACTATTATGCCATCTTCCCGCTCTTCGGCCTCACCCAGAATGTCGACTACCTCAAGCTGAAGATCATCAAGCCGAAATGGCTGCTCGATTACCCGGGCGAATTGTACCAGCTCATCGACTCGCCGGGTGGCAGGATCGACCTCTCCATCCTGCATCCGGAAGGCCACCTCGCCTTCGTTCTCACCGATGAGGACAAGATCTGGAAGTACGACCAGATCGAACCGGAGATGCGCGAACTCATCCAGGTCCCCAACGCCGAGGACATGGTCTTCAGCCGCTTCGGCAAGCTCTACGTCCTCGCCGGCCGCATCCTCTATTGCCTCACCCTCGACGAGGATGACATCCCCACTCTCGAGCGCCAGATCATTCTCCCGGAAGACACCGACACGCTCGTCGCAGACGACTACAACGACTCGCTGCTCGTCTTGAATCCGGACACTCGTGAGATCTATCGCTACGACTACGAACTGAGCGATCTACTCGAGGTCATCGACGTCAATGTGTCTCATCTGCGCGGCAAGGGGTCGCTTGCCGTCAGCCCGGTCGACGGCACGATCTTCGTCACCAGCAGCGAATCAACCTTGATCTATGAACTGCAGAAGGTCGACGACGGCGTCTATGTTCCCAACCAGGTCAGCGATCCCAACCTGCTGCTGCCTGCCAGCCTGAGCGTCACCGACAAGAACGAAGTCATCGCATCCTGCGACGGCTCGGTTCGCGTCTTCCATAAGCTCGATGACAAGTGGCAGGAGAACTTCGACCACATGTTCGCAGGCCTCGAGGCGACGGGCCGCCTCTGCGTCCCTCATAGCCGCAGCAACTACGACCCCGCCATCCACGACACGCCCGCCTTCCGCAACGAACTGCCCACCGAGTTCGCGCCCGGCGAACCGGATTGCGGCGGCGATCTCGATGCGGATGGCGATACCGATCAGGCCGATCTCGGCATCCTGCTGGCGTCGTACGGCGTCGACGCCGGGGGCGACCTCGACGGCGACGGCGACACCGACCAGGCTG
>CAZZPX010000412.1:0-3749 GCA_964655955.1 uncultured Phycisphaerales bacterium
TTCCATGAGGACGGCGAGGCTCTCCTGGATGAGCCGTTCGCTCTCGGAGTCGAGGTTGCTCGTCGCTTCATCCAAAATCAATATCCGCGGGTCGGCGAGGACGGCCCGGGCCAGGGCCAGGCGCTGGCGCTGGCCGCCGCTGAGCTTCACGCCGCGCTCGCCGATCAGCGTGTCGTAGCCCTCGGGCAGGCGGCGGATGAACTCGTCGGCGTTGGCGATGCGGGCGGCTTCGAGGATCTCGGCGTCGCTCGCCTGCCGGCTGCCGTAGGCAATGTTGTCGTGGATCGTGCCGTCGAAGAGGAAGATGTCCTGCTCGACGATGCCGAAGAGTCGGCGATAGCTTTCCACGTCGAGATCGCGCAGATCAACCCCGTCCAGTTCGATCGAACCTTCGTGGGGGTCGTAGAAGCGGGCGATGAGGTTGCAGAAGGTGGTCTTGCCGCTGCCGCTCGGTCCGACGAGGGCGATCATCTGGCCGGGCTTGACGTCGAGGTCGATCGAGTCCAGGACGAGCGTCTCCGTGCCGGGGTAGCGGAAGCTGACGCCGCTGAGCGCCAGGCCACCCGCGACCTTGGCCGGGTTGAGCGTGACGGGGTTGTCGCTGCGCGGCATCTCGGTCGGCTCCTTGAGCAGATCGAGCACGCGATCGAGCGCTGCGAGGCTGTTCTGGAAGGTCGTGGCGCTCATGGCGAGCGTGGCGAAGGGCGACAGCAGCATGGCGAGGTAGACGAGGAACATCATGAGGTCGCCGATCGTCATCGCGCCTTCGAGGACGCGCGTGCCGCCGTACCACAGCAGCGCCGCGGAAGCGACGGGGACGAGGATCTGCCAGACGATCTCCACGCCGCGCGAGGCCCACCAGGCGAGCAATTCGAGGCGGGCCATGAAGTGGTTGTTGCGCATGAAGCGGGTGGTCTCGCTGCGCTGCCTGCCGAAGGCGCGGACGACGCGCATGCCGCCGAACGATTCGGTGGCCTGGCCGTCGATTTCCTGTCGCTGTTCGCGGATGCGTCGCCAGAGGGGGCGGATGCGGGCGATCCAGGTGCGGTGGGTGTAGTAGATGCAGGGGATGAGCACGAGCGAGCCGAGCAGCAGCCGCCAGTCCACCCAGGCGAGGACGACGAGGCTGCCGACGAGTTGGACGACGGCCCGGGTGGGGTTGTAGAGCATGGCGAAGACGAGTTCAGCGACGCCGCCCGCGTCTTCGCGGAGGATGCTCGCCGCCCCGCCGGACTTCAGTTCGTAGACCCGGTGCAGCGGCAGGCGCACGGCGTGGGCGAAGACCTTGCGGCGCATCTCGACCTGGAGCAGCTTGGTGACGCGGGTGGCCTGGTAGCGGCCCCAGATGTGCAGGCCGGTGTCGATCAGGGAGATGACGACGACGGCGATGGCGATGGCGAGGAGCAGCCCCGAGCGGGTATCGGGGATGGGCAGCCAGTCGGGAATTTGCTCGGGCAGCGGCCGATCGATGAGGACGTAGTCGATGGTGAGCTTGGTGGCGGCGGGGGGGATGAGCTTCAGGCCCGTGGAGACGGCCGCGGTGATGAGGGCGAGGCCGAGCGCCAGGCGGTGGCCACGCAGGAGGCGCAGAAACTCGATGAAGAGCGCGCGGAAGCTGCGGCTGCGGCGAGCCTTGGCGTGCTCGGGGTGGGCCCGCATGGCGCCGCCCTGGTGGGTGGGATCGCCATTGCCGGCCCGGAACTGGCGGCGGTAGTCGCGCAAGCGCTTTCGACTGCTCTCGATGCGAAAGGACATGTGGGGATGGTAGGCGAGAGGAGCAGCGCCGGGCAGGCCGGAGGAAGGCGGGGGGAAATGGCGAACGACGGACAGGCGAATGACGACTGAAGAGGAAGCACGTTCGGGTGCGGTGGGTGCTCGGGCGCGGGGGCTCTAGTCCCGTGTGGGGAGGTGAGCAGGGTGAATCGCGGCACGTCACCGCTGCGATTGAACTGTCCGAAAGAAGATATACGAACGCGTCACTTGAATTGCGAGCCACGCGACGTACACTCCCGCAGTCTTGCCCGTGGGTACTGACGCCATGCGGATCCGGTTTCGTTGCACAAGTCCAAGGAGAAGCGGTTGAAACAGGCGATTGGTACGGTGACGTTGCTGGGGGCGATGGTGTGCTGCGGTCTGTGCGGCTGCGATCGCGAAGTGGAGGCGGTGCCCCAGGCGCAGCCGACACAGGTGGAGCTTGTCGCGCGTGGGCGCTACCTGGTGGAGAACGTGGCAATGTGCGCCGACTGCCACTCGCAGCGTGGCAGGGACGGCGCCTTCGTCAAGGAGCGCTGGCTCCTGGGCGGGCCGATCGAGTTTGCGCCGGTGCACGAGATGCCGGCGTGGGCCGCGGTGGCGCCTCCCATCACGGGAGCGAAGGTCTACACCGAGGAGCACCTGACGACGCTGCTGACTACGGGGGCCCGGCCGGACGGCTCGCACCCCCGCCCGCCCATGCCGCCGTACCGCATGACGCAGGAGGATGCGGCGGCGGTGGTGGCGTACCTCAGGTCGCTGGGCGGGTCGTGAGTGTCGCACCGGACGCTCGGCGGCCTCGTTGGCGGCAGGTCCTGCGGCTGAGAGCAGCCGCCGCTTTGGGGGGATGTGTAAGGAGGAAGCGGCGTCGTGCGGTCAGGGCGCGGTGGGTGGTGTCGGTGTGCACGTAGTGAATCTGGTGAATCTGTTTGCCTTGGTCCGAAATAGGGTGCAGAATCGTTATCGGTTCGAGTGACCACAGGGGTGCGCCTGTGGGGCGGTGGAAGTCAAGCCCGGCTGCGACGCCTCGACGTGCGAGGCCATCGGCCGAGGAGGTGCACAGTGAGAGACAGGCGTGTGGCAGGCGCGGCGGCGCTGGTGCTGGTGTCGATGAACGCCGGGGGAGCGGCGGGGCAGTGCACGCCGCTGTGGGAGGACAGGCTGAGCGACCTGGCCAGTTGGCACCTGCTGTCGATCGACGATGTGGATGGCGACGGCGTGCGCGACTTCGTGGCGGGGAGCCCCGTCGCCTACGTCGGCGATGGACCGCGCGTCTTTTCGGGTGCGATGCAGACGTACCTGTACAAGCTCGCGCTCGATGATGCCGCGGACTTCGAAGTCAAGGGGCGCGCGGAACTGTCGCGGCCCGCCCAAGTCGGCGATCTCGACGGCGACGGTGTGGCCGACATCCTTGTCGGCATCGCCTTCAGCGAGGAGGAGCGGCCGGGCGAGGCGGCGATCTTCTCTGGCGACGACGGCGAACTGCTGCGCGTCTTCGCGGGAGCCCAGGCGGAGGATCTCTTCGGGCGGGCTGTGGCGGCGGTCGGCGATGTGGATGGGGACGGGGCCGTCGATTACGCCGTCGCCGCTCCCGCACATGACATCGGGGAGCTTGCCAACGTGGGGCGCGTCGACCTCTACTCCGGGGCGAGCGGCACGGCGCTGCACGGCTGGTACGGCACGGAGCGCGGCGAGCGCTTCGGCTCGGCGCTGGCTGGCGGATTCGACTGGAACGGGGACGGCGTCCCCGATGTCGCTGTCGGCTCCCCCGCCGCCTCGGACGGCGTCGGTCTGCACGCCGGACGGGTCAGCCTCTACTCGGGCGCGGACTTTTCGCTGCTCACATCGCTCGCAGGGACGGAGGCGCTCGTCTCCTTCGGAACGCAGATCATCTGGATCGCGCCCGATGACGCGTATGCGGCGGGTCGGCTGCTCGTCAGCGCGCCCGGCTCGGGGCCGGCCGGCGATCTCCCGGGCCGGGTCGCGGTGTACGACGT
>CAZZPX010000413.1:0-3742 GCA_964655955.1 uncultured Phycisphaerales bacterium
TGGGAATAGTATCAGCTGAAGATCCGCTTGCGCAAGCGCTGCAGTTGCGCCTTGCTGCGCTCGGGCGCTGCGCCTTGCGCGAGGTACGCTGTCACCGCCGACTCGAAGGCCCCGCGCGAAATCAGCAGCGCCGCCGTCGGGTGCAGCCCGCGCTGCCGCGCCACCTGCGCCAGCAAGCGACGCTCCGACCAGTTCAACCCCAGCGCCTGCGACATGCCGCGCCACGCCAGCCGCTGCGGCTGCCGCAGGCGCTCACGCACGCGCAGCACCAACGCAATAGAGACCGGTGTGAGCACCACCACGACCACCGCGGCGGTCGCGAAGATCACCAGCGACCCCGACGACTGCGTCTCCCCGAAGCCGCGCTGAATCTCGCTGAACCGGCTCTGCGCCAGCAGCGAGGAAGCATCCGCAACCGTTGCCATCCCGTTCGTGCACGCACAGGGCCAACTCACGACGCGGCCCTCCCGCTCTGCGGCGCCAGCGCGATCGGCACCGCCGTGCGCGGCACGGCCCGCAGACGCCGCACCACCACCTCCGCGCGCCGCCGCACCGGCGGCGCCTCCTCGGCTCGCGACAAACGCTCCACCTCGTCCTGTACCTCCGTCAGCCCCAGCTTGCCCACCAGCCACAACCCCGAGACGCGATGCAGCGGCCGCTCGTCACGCAACCGCTCCGCCACCTGCTTCGGCTCGGCGCACCCGGCCCGTAGAAGCGTCCGCAGCGCGTTGGCGCGCGACCGGTTGCCTTCCGCCTGCGCCAGCGGCTGGATCGGCTCAAGGCTCCGCACCAGCGCTTCGACTGAACCGTGCCAGGGCAGGCGGCGATCGATCGCCTCCACCGCGTTCGCCTGCACGCGCGGATCGGCGTGTGCGAGACAGGCGGCCAGGGCGTCCGCCGAAGCGGGCGACTCGACCTCGGCCAGCGCGCTCACCGCTGTCGCCGTCACGCGGGCGTCCTCGCTCCCCACGCAGGCGAGCAGTTCCAGTTCCGTGTGCGGCAGCAAATCAAGCTGCCGCGCCAGCAGGATCGCGCGCAGCCGCTCCGGACGCGAGCCGTTCACCACGCGCCGCCGCAGCGATCCAACCACAGCCGGCGCGTTCTTCCGCAGCGCCCGCCGCGCCATGATCAGGGCGCTGAGCGGGCTGCCCTTGATGGCGAGGTCCCAGGCGGTCTCGAACGTGTTCTCCGATCCCGCCGGCGTGCCCAGCATGAGCCGGCGCACCGGCTCGTGCGGCGAGCGCCGCAGCGCCTGCAGCGCACGCTGCGACTCGCCCACCCGCATCGGGTTCTGCCGAAGGCTGTACCGCGTCGCCAGACGCGCCACGCGCATGTGACCGTCGAAACAGAAATGCACCACGGCCCGATCTGCTTCGGCCGTGCCCCGCGCCAGCAGCGCCCGCAGCGCCAGCAGACGCGCCAGCGGCGAACCCAGCGCCACCCCGTCCGCCAGGCGCTCGGCCCGAATCCCCTCGCTCAGCCGCAGCGCCGACACGAACGAGGCGTAGCCAAGCTGTGCGGCAGGCGACAGCTCCGCCTGGTCACGCGGGCCCGGCAGGGCTCGCAGCGGACGATCAAGCTGCCGCAACTCCGTACGAATCGCGGGCACGCAGGCAAGATGCGCCTGCCGCAGAAACGCCTCGGCGTCAGCCAGCCCGAGCTGTGCCGTCAGCCGCTGTCGTATCGCCCCGCGCACCGCCTCAGACAGCAGGAGAGGCAGCAGCCGCGCCCGCACCTGCTCGTCTTCGCACTTTCGCACCAGGCTGCGCAGGGGCATCAGGGCGGCCTGGTCGTCGTCCGCGAGGGCGGCATGCACCTCCGTGCCGGGGAAGGGGAGCAGCAGGGCGACCGCGAGCAGAACCTCCTCGCTGCGGTGCGCCTCGTAGCTGCGAAGCGCCGGGGCGAGAGCCCGGTCGAGACGCCGACACGCCGCCGGATCGGTCGGCTGGGTGCGGGTGATGGCGAGCAGGGCCCGGCCGGCCGCACGCACGATCACCTCCTGCTTGGACTGGAGGCACTCGGCGGCGAGATGGGCGAGTTCCGGCCGCCGCAGGTCGCCGATCGCGCCCAGCGCCCCGAGTGTGCAGCCGGCGTTGCCGGAGTTGAGCACCTCGCGGAAGGCGGGGACGAGAGCCTCCAGCGACGCCTCGCCGAATTCCTGGCGGACCTGGCGCGGCAGGTCGCCGTAGTGCCGCAACAGCACGCTCAGCCCGGCCGGCCGATTCAGAGCCAGCAGGGCGCGGGCCAGGCTGGTCAGTTCGCGCGGATCAGCGTGGGGGACGGCTGCGATGAGCGTTGCCTCGGCTGCGTCCGGTCCCAGGCGGGCCAACAGGTTGAGCCGTTCCTTCAGGCTGGGCATGGCGCATCTGTTCCGGTGACCACCCGCACTTGGGCGGCCGCTGCGGCGATCTCTAAACTGCTGCAGAACAAGTGGTTGCGTCTCTCGACTCGGCGCGGCGACAATTCACCTCACTTTTCATCGACAAGAAGATTGCATCCGCTCGCAAATTGGGGACACTGGCGGAAAACAACGCTGCGTGTGGGTAAACTCCTCCGTTTCTCCTCCCCCAGCCTGCGAACAGCCTGGGAAGCACTTGCCAAAGGTCCCCGTGATGAGCACCATCTCCAAATCCTCGCTGCTCCAAGCGTACAAAATCATCCTCTATCGCCGCGCCCTCCACCCCGAGTTCTTCGATATCCGCGCCCGTAAGCACCTGGCGCACAACGACTACGAACTCGAAACCTGGATCACGCCCGGCGGGCATTCACTCCGTTACCAGTGCAACGGCCTCTGCTTTACCGAGATCATCACCGCGCTGGACGGCAACCTGCCGGAGCGCGGCCTGGTCGCCTCTCTCCCCTGTGCGGGTGAGCGCGACCACGAGCAGGACTTCCCCGAGAAGATCAGCTACATGACCACGGTGCAGACCGAGACCCTCTCCGACCACCTCTACGAGGCGTCCTACCGCGAAATGCTCGAATTCGCCCGCGAGGTCAACGCCCTGCTCTACATCTGGGATGAGGACGACGGCTCCAAGAACCTGTCAATGATCGACATTCAGCGCTACAAGCGCGAGGTTCACATCCAGACCTACCACCTGATCGGCGGCTGCGGGCTCATCCTGCGCAGCCAGACCATCTTCGAGCAGACCGACTGACCCCCAGAAGCGGCGCCGCGGTGCCGCTTCTCTCTCCTCACTACTTTCTCCTTTCCCCTCTCTTCTCTACTCCGCCCCAACCGCCCGGACCGCCAACTGGTCCGGGCGTTGTCGTCGCGCCCGCCTCCCCTCTTGCGGCGTCCACAAGACAGGCCCGTGGTGTCGCAGGGAGCGGGATGTAGGCGCGGAGTTTCCGCGCGCCGGGAGAGCGGGCGGAGAGTCGGAAGGGAAGGCAGTACGACTTGCCGGTCAGGGCGTTGTCGCGAGCGATTCGGACTCGAGCCCGTCCACTTGTGCCTCCAGAGACTCGAGGTGATCCGCGAGCGCCTCGGGGTAATGCTGCTCCCAGGGATAGAGCCAGCCGCGCTCGATGCGTTCGCGCAAGGTGTCGCCGTAGTCGCGATACGCATCGATTGCCCGTCGGAGGTACTCGAGTCGCTTCTGCTTCGAGGTGTCGGGATGATCCGCGAGCGCGACCAGGGCTTCGCCGAGATAGCCGTGCGTGATTGACCAGGTGCGATGGGCCTTCTGACTCTGGGGATCGCGTTCGTAGATCGAGGCTGCCAGTTCATGCGCCTCCGCGA
>CAZZPX010000414.1:0-3736 GCA_964655955.1 uncultured Phycisphaerales bacterium
ACTTCCACGATCTTGCGCCCGCGGGTGAGTTGGCGGCGCGCCTGCCCGAGCCGGGGCCGCTGCCCGAGTCCGTGCGGGCGCTGGCTGCGCGCAACGTCTTTCACCTGCCGCCGCCGCCGGCGACGCCCGAGCCGGCGGTGCAGGTGGCGGCGCAGCAGCCGGAGCCGACCCCCGCGCCGCCGCCCCCGCCGCCGTACGCCGACTGGCAGGTGACGGGCATCACCGCGACGGGCAGCGGGCCGGAGTTGTGGCTGACGAATCGCAGGACCAACGAGCGCCGCGTGCTCGGCGTGGCGCAGCGCATCCTCGATGCGACGTTCATCGGGGTGGACGGCGACCCGCAGCACGCCGTCGTCGAGATCGACGGCGAACGCTTCCTGATCGAACTCGGCAAGTCGCTCGCCGAGCGCACGCCCCTGGAGAACGTCTCGGTGACGGAATCAGCGGGGGGCGATGCACGCACCTCGACCGCGGCGTGGGCAGCGGCTCGGGCGCGGGACACGGACTTTGTTCATTCGCGAGCGGAAGGTGCTTCCGCTTGACACGTTTTTGATGGAGCTGGACATGATGACGCGCACGCATCATCAGCAGGAACGCGGACGGATCCGCCTCTCGCTTTTCTTCGCCTGCCTGCTCGCGCTCGCGCCGCTTGCCCCGGGGCAGGACGCGGCGCCGGCGGAGGAGACGCCGGGCACGGAAATCGCGCAGGTGGACAAGCCCCTGCGCTTCAACTTCGAGAATGCCGCCTTCGATGAGGTGATCAATTACTTCAGTCGGGCGGCGGGCGTGCCGGTCATTCGTGAGACGGACGTGCCGGGCGGGACGCTGACGTATCTCTCCCCGCGCTCCTACGATCTCGCCGAGGGTCTGCGCGTGCTCAACACGATTCTGCAGACCAAGGGGCTGTACCTGCGGCGGGACAGCGAGTTTCTCTACCTCGGCAAGCTCGAAGAGATGTCGACCGAGGCAGTGGAGACGTTCATCGGCGAGGGCGTCCCCGACGATGTCACCGAGGACCAGATCATCACGGTCGTGGTGCCGCTCGAAAACCTCGTCGCCGACGCCATCGCGGAGCAACTCAAGCCGCTCGTCGCGCCGTACGGCAAGCTGCTGCCCCTGCCGCAGCAGAACGCGCTGGTGCTCACCGAGACCGCGGCGAACTGCCGGCGTCTGCAGAAGATCATCGGCAACCTTGACGACGACGTGCCGCCCGCGAACCAGAGCCGGCTCTTCGCCCTCAAGTACGCCCAGGCCCCCACGGTGCTGCAATCGCTCAAGGTATTGGCGCAGGAGCAGCAGACGACCTTCGTCATCTCGCCGGACGGCAAGAAGGTCAAGGTCGACGAATCCAAGCTGGAAGGGCTGCGCCTGGAAGCCGATGCCCGCACCAACTCCATCATCGCGGTGGGACCCGAGTCGCGGCTGAGCCAGATCGGCGAGTTCATCCAGATGCTGGACGTTCCCGACCCGAGCGCCGCGCGGGAAATGGCGACCTTCAGCCTGCACGCGCTCAGCCCCAGCGAAGCGGTGCGGCACCTCAACCAACTCTTCAGCGGCTTGCCCAAGGAACAGCAGCCCACGATCCTGCCCCTCGACGAGGTGGGCAAGCTGACGCTGGTCGGAGACGCAGGCAACATCGTGCAGGCGACGTCGCTCCTGCAGGAGATCGACGGCGTGGACGAGGCGGGCGGGGCCGAGGGGGAGGCGGCGACCCAGCCGCGCGTCTCGGTCATCCCCGTCGCCCACACCAACCCGCAGGGCGCCATGAACGCGGTCAAGCAACTGCTCAACTCGCGCCAGCAGCGCAGCGTCAAGATGGTTCCCGCGCCCGACAACAAGGCGCTGATCGTCTCCGGCAGCGCGGGCGACGTCGACACCGTGCGCAGCCTGCTCAGCGCCATCGACATCGAACGCCCCGTCGATCGCGAGGTGCGCATCGTGCAGATCACCCGCGGCGAGCCGCAGCAGGTGCTCAGCCGCGCGAAGGAACTCTACGAGCTGCAGGCCGACACGACGCAGCAGGCGAACCGGGTCGAGGCGCATCTTGACGCCGAGTCGCGCGCGTTGACGTTGATCGGCACGAAGCAGGCGATCGACCAGTTCTACCGCACGCTGTCGCAGACCGAGCAGGGCGTGACGGTCGAGCGGGAGACGCGCACGTACCAACTTCGGCACGCGGCTCCGAGCCAGCTCACGCGGGCCCTGTCGAGCCTGGCGAAGCAACTGCTCGAGCCGACGGACGGGTCGGCGTACGAGGCGCCGACGTTCGAGGCGGTCGAGCCGCTCGAGTCGCTGCTCGTGCGGGCGACGCCCGCGCAATTCGAGGTGATCGACGGCCTGATCGAGACGCTCGACGCGCCGCAGCCGGGCGACACGCAGTTCCGCATCCTGCCCGTCGACAACGTGGATCCGAAGCCGCTCGTCGAGCGCACGCGGGCGCTGTACGACGCGCAGGTCGCGAACCTCGGCGGCGACTACCGGGAACTCACCGTTGAGATCGACGCCGCCTCGGGAAATCTGCTGCTTACCGGTTCGGGCGAGGCGATCCGCCAATGGACGGACCTGATGAACCAGGTGCGGCAACTCGTGCCGCCGCAGCGCACCACCGAGATGATCGAGCTGCGCCAGGCGCGCGTGTCGCAGGTGCTGCCCGCGCTGCAGGAACTGATCGACAAGACCGACCCGGTCGACCCCTCGCGACAGGTTCCCGCGCCGACGCTGCAGGCGGTCGAGCGCACGAACTCGCTGCTGGTGACCGCGGAGCGCGCCCAGCACGCCCTGGTGCGCGACCTGGTGAGCAAGCTCGACGTGCTCGAGCCGGGCGAACTGCCGCCGCTGCGCCTGCTGCAGATTCGCGCTGCCGACGCCCAGCAGATCGCCAAGATGCTGATGGACCAGTACAGCAAGCGCAGCCAGGAGGATCGGCGGGAGAAGCCGGTCGACGTGCGGGCCGACGCCGCCACGAACACGCTCATCGTCTCGGCGCACGAGGATCTCTTCGCGGAGATCATGGACTTCGTTGAGACGCTCAACCAGGAGGCGACGACCGAGGCCGATCGCGTGACCGAGATCTACCCGCTCAAGGTCGCCCGCGCAGAGGATCTGGCGGCGGCGATGGACAAGCTCTACCCGACGCCCCCGATTCCGCGCGACCGCCGCGGCGACCCCATGCCCTGGCTGGCACAGCCCAAGGAAGTCAACGTCTCCGCCGATGCGGGCAGCAACTCGCTCATCGTCGACGCGCCGGCGAGCCGTATCCCGGCGTTCGAGGCGCTGGTCGAGAAGCTCGACCGCGTCGAGCTGCCGCCCAGCGCGGAGCTGCGCACCTATCGCGTGACGGGCGGCGACCCCAGGGTCGTGGCGCAGACGCTGCAGAACCTGGCTAAGCAGGGCACGCTCTCCGCGCCGCCGCAGCCAGGCAAGAAGCAGGTGCAGGTGACGATCGACCACGAGCCGCTGAGCAAGACGCTCATCGTGGCGGGCGATACGTACACCTTCGAGCAGGTCGAGGCGGTGCTCGCCGACCTGCAGGCAGTGCCGGTCGAGCGCGAGCTGCGCGTGATTCCCATCACCGGCACGGACCCGGAGGAAGTGCGGACGCAGGCACTGGCGATTTACGAATCGCAGACGGAGCAGTTGCCCGACGCCGAGGATGTCGACGTGACGATCGACAGCCGCTCCAACAGCCTCATGGTCGTCGCAGCGCCCGAGGCGATGGTGCGTTTTCTCTCCATCG
>CAZZPX010000415.1:0-3729 GCA_964655955.1 uncultured Phycisphaerales bacterium
CGAGTTGAAGGCCTCACGATAAGCGGGGGTTACGCAGATGGGGGCGGCGATGACCAGCGGGGAGGTGGGATCATCTGTGGCGACGATGCGGACATGGAGATCGTGCAATGCGTAATCTCCAACAACTACGCCGACGAGCGGGGTGGAGGTGTCTTCTGCAGTGGTGAGGCCATCTTCGCCAACTGCAAAGTGACTGACAACGAAGCCGACGTGTGGGGTGGCGGCGTGGACTTCTACTACAACGGTGATACCATTCACGTCTCAGTCATGTACAACTGCATAATCGCCGACAATTGGACGATCGATCGGAGTTCGGGCAATGGGGCGGGCGCTGCGATCGAAGCCTGCACGGATGTGGAGGTGCACATCATCAACTGTACGATCACGGGCAACGACGGCGCTGAGAACGCGACTATCGACTGCGACTTGGAACCAGCGACTGTGACGATTCTCAACTCTGTGGTCTGGGGCAACTACAACGGCACCGGCACCGACTATCTAAGTACGCAGATCAGGTACGACGAAGAGGGGTGGGTAGAAACCGTCACGGCGACGTACTCCGATATCGAACAGCATCCGGCGCTGGACCCATTTCCTGGCACGGGGAACATCAATGACGACCCGCTCCTGTTGGACGATCGAATTACCGAGTACTCGCCTTGTATTGACGCAGGCGACTCCTCGTTTCAGCCCGATGCTCACGCCCGCCGCGATATCGATGGTATGTTCCGGATCTGGTACGGAAGTAGCAGTTGGATAGTCGACATGGGGGCCAACGAATACGCATCGAACTGCTACGGCGATCTCGACGATGACGATGATATCGACGAAACTGATGAAGCGTACCAGTGGGCGTGGTATGAGACAGGTGGTACTTTGCCTTCCCACGGAGACATGGACATGGACGGGGACGTTGAACTAGACGACGTCGCGATCCTGGTCGATCTGATCGGAACGTCGTGCCAGTAACCGATCCGAAGTACCAACGCCGTGACTGACGCCGCGAGTCAATACGGGCGTGGCACCCCGTAGCGGAATCGGCCTACCTCCTGACTCTCACAGCGCTCAATGATGAGGCTTAGCACCCAGTGTTGGGCGTCGCCAGAGGTGTTCACTTACGTTACTGAAAGACGACTACTTCAGCGCCGCCCCCTTGCCGCGATAATAGTCCGCCAACTCCTCGCGCTTCCGCTGCCCGCGCAGGCGGCGGATCGCCGTCGACCAGTCGCGCCGCTTGCCGATGCGCTCTTCGTAATACGCGGTCATGCGGGCGTCGTACTCGCCCACCCGTTCGAGCATTTCCGCATCGCCGGGATAGGCATCCTTGAACCACACCGCCTCGACTGGCAGGCGCGGCTTCGTGTCCGGCTTCGCGGCGGGCCGCCCCACGCACAAGCCGAAGTAGGGAAACACGTGCCGGGGCAACTCGAGCAGCCGATCCACGGCAGGCAGATCGTTGCGCAGCCCGCCGATGTAGCACATGCCGTACCCCATCGCCTCGAAGGCGACGGCGAGGTTCTGAGCGAAGAGGGCTGCATCGATCGTCGCCACCAGGAACGTCTCGAAGTTCGTCTCGCAGGGACCGCCTTCGCGCTCGCAAATGAGAGCATGCCGCCGGCAGTCGCCGCAGACCACGAAGAACGCGCCCGCCGTTGCCACCTGCGCCTGTCCGCCCGCCAGTTCCGCGAGTTGCCGGCGCTTCTCGGGATCCGTCACCTGCAGCAGGCAGTACGCCTGCACATTGCTGCTGGTCGAGGCCATCTGGGCCGCGCACACGGCCCGCGCGATTGTCGCGTCGTCAATCGCCTCGGGTGCGTAGTCGCGAATCGAGCGATGCGCGTGAAGCAGACTCAGCACCGTCTCGGCGACGGATGCGGAAGGATCGGGCATGGGCGGACACTCCACGTGAGCTGCGCGCAGACAAGTCAGCGCGCTTCGGTTCGAGATGGTCGAACGGCCGCTGCGAGTCGAAGGGGCACCGCCCGTCACTTCTCAGGCGGGGCGGCGGGGACGCGCTCGACCGTCAGCTTCTCCACGCCGCGAATGCGGAACGAGGCGATCACCGCCTCAGCCGTGGACGCTTCCGAGCCGTCCGGCCCCCGCTCGATGGTCAGATGCACCGCGCTCTCTTTGCCGATCCCGGCGAAGGCGGTGGGCAGATCGACGTCCTCGCCCTCACGGCTGAGCGTGCCGTCCGGGTGCAGCACGATGTCGATCGCATCCGTCGCTGAATCGACGGTCAGCGGCTGAGCGGGCGCGGGTTCGATCGGCTCGGTCTGCGCGGGTGCTTCATCCTGTTCGATCAGGATCGGCTGGGGCTGCGGCTCGGCCGGCTCCTGCTCAGCCTCGGACCAGTCGGCAAGCTGCGCGGCAGGTGTGTCGGCAGGCGCTTCGTCCGCCGCCTCCGCAGCGGGGGCCGGGCTCGCCTCCATCTGGGTTTCCGCGATGCCCTCTTCCGCGGTCTGTGGCGGCGCGGGCTTCTCGACGGACCCGGGAATGTACTGCGGCGCGGGAACGGGAATCACGCCCGCGATCCATGACCGCGCATCCTGCATCGTCCAGGTGCCCATCGTGAAGCGGAAGGTCACCGTCGTCGCCGCTGCCTCCAGGCCACGCGGCAGCACCACGTCGACCTGGGCCCGCGTGCCGCGGATCCGCACCTCGGCGACGTGGTAGGTCGGCAGGTTCTCGACCTTCGGCGTCATGGGCAGGCCGCGGTCCCGTGTGCCCCGCGACACCACGTTGTTGTAGGTGATGCGCGGCGTATCGGCGGGAAGATTCACCGCGTACGGCGGCTCCACCGGGTAGCGCGCGGTCGCCCACATGACGGCGTTGGTCATCAGTTCCGGAATGGGAATCATGTCCGGCCGATGGATCGCCGTATCGCCCGGCTGGGGCGGGATGTTGACGTAGGCGGCGCAACCCGCGAGGGCAGCGAGAAGCGAGGCGAGCAGTGCAGGCCCGATGTGCGTGCGGCGCATGGATGTGACCTCCAGGCGGTAAGTGTTGTCCCGGCAGGCGCCAGTGTACGTTCCTCGCCCCCACTCTTCAGCGGGGCTATCCTACGCCCGACGGCAACCATGGAACGAAGCAAGCGAATCATCGTCGGCATCACCGGAGCCAGCGGGGCGCTCTACGCCCGGCGCGTGCTGCAACTGCTGCACGCCGCCGCAGTTGAGATCCACCTCGTCGTCTCCACGCCCGGCAAGCGGCTGCTGGCTGACGAACTCGGCGTCAGCGACCGCGACCCCGTCGCCCTCCTCGGCAGAGCCGGCCCGAGCAGCGCGGGCGATGGCAGGGCCGGTGCGGACCGCCTCTTCGTCCATGACCAGGAGATGCACCCCGAGTCGCTCGAGCGCTTCGTCATCCACGACAACCGCGACATCGGCGCTGCGATCGCCTCCGGCTCGTTCGTTCACGACGGCATGATCGTTGTCCCCTGCTCCAGCAACACGCTCGGGGCCATTGCCGCGGGGATCAGCAACAATCTCGTTCAGCGCGCCGCAGCCGTGACGCTCAAGGAGCGCCGCCCGCTGGTGCTCTGCCACCGCGAGTCGCCGCTCAATCTCGTTGATGCCCGCAACATCGTCACGCTTATCGAAGCGGGCGCCATTCTCGCTCCCGCCAACCCCGGATTTTCTCTCGGCCCGACCAGCGTCGAGGAGATCGTCGACTTCATGGCCGGTCGCTGGCTCGATCTGCTCGGCATCGACCACAGCCTCCCCGTCC
>CAZZPX010000416.1:0-3726 GCA_964655955.1 uncultured Phycisphaerales bacterium
AAGCCGAGGTGCTTCAGGACGTCGAGGTCGAGGGAGGCGAGCTGCGCATCGGACAGCCCGAGCACGCGCTTGCAGAAGTCCTCGCCGAGGACGTGCTTGTTGAACGCGAACGAGATGTCGAACGCCGAGCGCACGGCGTCCTCGACGCGGCGGAGGGTGGCGTCGTCGAAGCCCTTGGCGGCGAGCGTCTCGTGGTTGATGTGCGGCGCGCCGGCCAGCGTCTTGTGGCCCTCGACGTAGGCGACGATGTCGTCGATCTGGGCCGGCGTGTAGCCGAGCACCTTCAGCGCCGGCGGCAGGCTCTGGTTGATGATCTTGAAGTAGCCGCCGCCGGCCAGCTTCTTGAACTTGACCAGCGCGAAGTCGGGCTCGACGCCGGTCGTGTCGCAGTCCATCAGCAGGCCGATCGTGCCCGTCGGCGCCAGGACGCTGACCTGGGCGTTGCGATAACCGTGCCGCTCGCCGAGTTCGAGCGCATCGTTCCAGGCGGTCGTGGAGCGGGTGAGGATCTCGCCGGTATTGGCGATGGGCACAGCGCCGGAGCGCATCGCCGCATGATCGATCGGGATCGGACGGATCGGCAGGCCCTCGTAGCTCTCATCGTCTCGCGAGACGCCCTGCGCCGCCCGGCGATGATTGCGGATGACTCGCAGCATGTTGTCGCGGTTGGCGTGATAGCCGGCGAAGGGGCCGTGCGCCCGGGCCATCTCAGCGCTTGTCGCATAGGCCCGCCCGGTAAGAATCGCGGTCAGGGCGCCGCAGACGGCTCGGCCGGCATCGGAGTTGTAGGGAATCCCCGCCTGCATGAGCAGCGCCCCGACGTTGGCGTGGCCGAGGCCGAGCGTGCGATAACGGTAGCTGAGTCGCGCAATCTCTTTGGAGGGATATGCCGCCATGAGCACGCTGATCTCGAGCACCATCGTCCAGAGTCGGATCGCGTGCTCGAAGGCCTCCAGATCGAAGGTGCGCGAGCCGCTGTCATAGAACTTCAGCAGGTTAATGGACGCGAGGTTGCAGGCGGTGTTGTCGAGGAACATGTACTCGCTGCAATTATGAACGACCAAACCGTTCGCCACGAAGTGATGTGAACGCGGTTCCGTGAGATCGTAGACGTCCTCCTCGCCGCATGCCGTCAGCGACGCCACGTTGTCGAGCAGCGGGTCGGCGTAGGTGGTGACGTTGCGATTCATCTCAGCGAGCCGCGCCTGCTTGTCGCTCTGACGCAGGAAGCCGATCTCTCGCTCAAAGAGCAGTCGTCCAAGTCGAGAGATGCGCAGAGAGTGCATCTGCTTGACGGCGTACTGCTTCGTTCCACCGCTCCCGTCGGGAAGTATGGCAGTCTGTTGGTTCAGGGCCCGGCGGTTTTCGTAGATCTTGGCCTTGATGCCGAAGCCGAGCAGGAGCAGTTGCACCTGCTGGAGGAGTTCCAGGCTTGTGCTGTCGAGGCTGACGTACTGGGACTTGGCCCCGTAGTTCGCGACCGTGCCGTCCGTGGTGAACAGGCCCCGCAGCAAGGCCGCCTGCGAACGTCGATCGAGAGCGAAGGCGGCGTCGTTGAGCCGTTTATGAGCCGACCGTTCGTCAAGCACCGCGTACTCGCAAAGCTTGTGTACGACGGAACTGACGGATGTCCCTACGCGCAGGCCCGTGGACGTCGTGATGACGTTCGTCGGTCGCTCGCTGCGCAAGTCGCCGGTCGCGAGCCAACCCTTCGCTTCTTCGATTGCCCCGCGCAGATGCGCCGCCACGGCTCGCTCGCTTTCGCCGAGCGTCACGAAGAGCATGTCCTGAGTCTGCGTGTGCGTAATGCAACCATCGCCGAGCGCCGCGCCGAGCTCCTCGGCGAAGAGCTCGGGCAGAAACTCGTCGCCGAAGCCGGGCTCTTCGAGGATCAGAACATCGTCTGTCGTCAATTCGCAGGCAGGTACATCGCCCCGATTCACCGTCTTGACGCGGTGGTCGCCCGTGAGCTTCAACTCGAAACCACTGCGAGTCTTGAGGCGGTAGACGGGCTTGCGGCCGGTCTTGAAGACGCGCTCGACGAACGCTCGCTCGCCGTCGCCATTGATGATCTCCACCGGGCGGTCCAGAAGATCGATGATTCGGCGGTAACCCGTGCTGGTCGCGACGAGGGTATCGCCCGTGACGCAAGGATTGCTCGCCTCGATCCGCCCTTCCGCCGGACACGTGTGCCAGGCGTTGATCGTCGTGTCGAACTGCAGCCCCGGATCGGCGCAGCGCCAGGCAGCGAAGGCGATCTCGTTCCACAAGGCGCCCGCCTTCACCGTGCGCGACACCTTGCCGTTCGTACGCCCAATCAGGTCCCAGTCCGCATCGCCTTCCAGCGCGTGGAAGAAGCTGTCGGGCACGCGCACGGAGTTATTGCTGTTCTGCCCGCTGACCGTGTAGTACGCCTCGCCGTTGAAGTCGTAGTCGAGTTCGAGCCCTAGCTTCTCCGCCGTGTCCTTCTGCTGGTCGCTCAGATGCTTCATGCCCTCGACGAGCGCGGCGACCTTGATCTCTTCACGCACCTTCCAGTTGACGAAGTTCTCGATGTCGGGGTGATCTAGATCGAGACAGACCATCTTTGCCGCGCGGCGCGTCGTCCCGCCGGACTTGATCGCTCCCGCAGCCCGGTCGCCGATGCGCAGCCAGCTCATCAGGCCGCTGCTTGACCCGCCGCCGGAGAGCGGCTCGTTCTCGCCGCGGATGCGCGAGAAGTTCGTCCCCGTCCCCGAGCCGTACTTGAACAGGCGCGCTTCGCGCACCCACAGATCCATGATGCCGCCTTCGTTCACCAGGTCGTCTTCCACCGACTGGATGAAACAGGCGTGCGGCTGGGGATGCGAGTAGGCGTCGTCGGCGAGTCCCACCTCGCCGGTGGAGGGATCGGGCACCCAGTGGCCCTGCGGCGGCCCGCTGATGCCGTAGGCCCAGTTCAGCCCCGTGTTGAACCACTGCGGGCTGTTGGGAGCCGCCATCTGGTGCAGCATCATGTAGCAGAGTTCGTCGTAGAACGCCTCGGCGTCGCCGGTCGAGTCGAAGTAGCCGTGCTTCTCTCCCCAGTGCCGCCAGCACCCCGCGAGGCGATGCACGACCTGCCTGACGCTCTTCTCCGGCCCGGTGACGACTTTGCCGTCGTCATCGACGAGCGGCTTGCCGGTCTTCGGGTCGATCTGCGGCACGCCAGCCTTGCGGAAGTACTTGCTGACGACGATGTCCGTGGCAAGCTGGCTCCACGACGCGGGCACCTCGACGTCATTCATCGAGAAGATCACCGAGCCGTCCGGGTTGGTGATGCGGCTGGAACGTTTCGTCCAGGAGACGCTGTCAAAGACGCTGCCGCGCGGGGTGGGCTCACAGCTGCCGCTCGCGGTTGCGCCGCCGTCGTGTGCTTCCGGGAGGTCAGCGGGGGAGCCGCTGCGTCCGACGGTGAATCTTCTCAGTACTTTCATTCGTAGCAATCCATGCGTTTGAATGTGTGATGAATCAGGTACGGAATCGGGTCGGAAGCGCCTCTGCCGCTCGCAGATCGGAAGAGCGGAAGGGGCGGGACGCCTCGCTACTCAACGAACGAGACGTCCCCGGCCCGACATGTGTGTGCGGGGAAGGAGGGGCTGAGCGGACTCATCAGCCCCTGTGGAGGAGTAGAAGCCCGGAATACTTGTGTGGAGTCTGTCATGCCGCCGTGTCCATAGCCGGGACGACACTCCGGCATGGGGTGGG
>CAZZPX010000417.1:0-3707 GCA_964655955.1 uncultured Phycisphaerales bacterium
GACGCCGACCTCGCACTCGATGGGGCGCAGTTCGTCGGTCTTACGGCCGTCGGCACGGGCGCCCTTCTCCGCGATGAGCTTGCGCGTCAGCTTCTTCTCGAGCCTGCGGAAGGCCTCCTTGGCGTCGTTGCGGCGCTTGCGGTTCTCCTCGACCTGGCGGAGCGTCGCGTTCTCGCCGGGCTCGGGGAAGAACTTTTCGAGCATCTCGTCGCGCAGCCTGCTGACGGCCTCGTCGCGGTCCATCTTGCCCGGCACCTGGCGCGCTTCACGCACCTTGTCGGTCATTTCGCGGTTGACCAGGTCGACGACGTCCTGCGCGGGGGCGTAGAGGTGCTCGCCCATGTTCTTGGGCTTGCCCGCCTTGGCCGCGAGTTCGTCGATCATGTCCAGCAACTCGTCGATGAACGGACGAGCGAACTCCATGGCGCCGACCACGACATCCTCCGGCACCTCGGCGGCCCCCACTTCGATCATGTTGAAGCCGTCCCGATGCCCCGACAACACCATGTCGAGGTCGGAGAACTCGAGCTGCGACACCGTGGGGTTGATGACGAACTTCATCTCCTCTTCGATGGGAATGCGGCCGATTCGCACCGTCGCCAGCGGGCCCTCGAACGGCAGGTCTGAGACGGCAAGGGCGGCGGCGGCGGCGGTGCCCGCGATGATGTCCGCGTCATTCTCCGAATCGTGGCTCATCACGAAGCACTGCACCTGCACTTCCTCGATGAACCCGTCGGGAAAGAGCGGCCGCACCGGCCGGTCAATCATCCGGGCCGTGAGTATCTCCTTCTCGTTGGGCGCGCCTTCCCGCTTACGAAAACCGCCGGGGAATTTCCCGGCGGCACTGGTGCGCTCACGGTAGTCGACCTGCAGGGGGAAATAATCCAGCCCCTCGCGCGGGGCCGCGCGAACCACGGTCGCCAGAATGGTCGTGTCGCCATAGGTGGCGAGGACGGCGGCGTTGGCGAGTTTGGCGACCTTGCCGGTCTCCAGCTTGAAGACCCGGTCACCGATTTCTCGCTGAACAACGGTATGAGCCATGATGTTGTCTCTCTGTTCTTCGAAGGTCTCGGGGCGCGTCCGCGGACGGACCCACAGCGAATGGATGCTTCGCCGGCCTCCTGAGACTCCACCACGCTGCACGCCAGTGCTTCGCCCATACCGAAAGGCAATCGACACTTCCGCCGACCCTGCCCGCCAACTCGGGATGTGTCAGGAAGTGCCCATTGCAGTCCGGTACAGCCGAAACGCGCGCTGTGAGCCCGCCGGCGATGAATGTGTTACTTGCGCAGACCCAGTCTCTGGATCAACTCCTGGTAGCTCTCGCGGTCCGACTTCGCCAGGTAGCGGAGCAGGCGATTGCGGCGTCCCACCATAAGCAGCAGGCCCCGCCGCGACCCGAAGTCGTGTTTGTGAGCCCGCAAGTGCTCCGTCAGATCGCGAATCCGCTCGGTCAGCAGAGCGATCTGCACCTCCGGCGACCCGGTGTCGCTGTCGTGCCGCCGGTGGTCGGTAATGATCTTGTTCTTGTGCTCAATGGCCAGTGGCATGGAAGGCTGTCAACCTCGTCTGGGTAACCCGTTTCTACTCTCTTTACAGTCAGGTCGGTGATGATACCCCGGCCAACTCCCCGACGCAAAGGGGGACAGGCACGAGCGGGTGTCAGCCAGCCGCCTCCCCACCTGCTCAGAGCGGCTCGTCGATCTTGTCCCGCTTGTCCTGGCCGCTGTTCTGCCAGGGCGGCGCATACTCCTCTTCGAAGGTCGGCTGCGTGTCATAGCGCTCGCTGCCGATCCCCTTGGCGGAGACGACCCGACTCTCGCAGCCACCCAGCGCAACGAGGATCGCCCCCAGCGCCACCCCGCAGGCGCTCCCGCCCGAAATACGTTTCTTAATGTCCGAGTTTGTTCTCATGTTTCGGCTTCCAGGGGCGCTGCCCGCGCCCGGCGGGACGCCACATCACGTGCATGGCGTAGCGATCGGGCTGGCCCGATAACGCAAGTTGCAGCCTCACGGACCAATCCTCGCCCCAGCCTCCGGGCGTCGCGCACGATGCATGCTACGGCGAATCGCTGCGGAGAGGCAACGCCGTGACAAGACCGACCCTACGCCTGGCCTGGGGTGCTCCCCTGCTGCTGACGCTCTCGGCGCTGCTCGTCCCGCTCGGCTCGGGCCTCAGCCGGGCCCACGAAAGCGACCCAAGTCCCGGCAATTCCTCAACCCCCGCCGACGCCGATCGCGGCTACGACCTGCCCGGGCGCTTTCTGACCTATGAGAGCACACATTTCACCGTGCGCTCGGACGCTCCCGCAGATTGGACGCGCGGGCGCGTGGGCTTGCTCGAGCGGACGAGTCATCAGGTGCAGCGATTCTCCAACCAGCTTGGCGTGCGCTTCGCGCCGCCCAAGGAGAAGCTGTCCTGCCTGCTCTTTGACGGGTACGACGACTACGCTGACTTTGCCCGGCGCGAAGATGAGATGTCGATGCCCTGGGTCGCCGGGTACTACGCCAGCCGAGCCAACCACGTCGTGTACTACAACGATGCGGACGCCCCGAACGTGCGGCAGGCGGACGAGCAACTGGCCGCGGCGAGAGAGCAGCTCAGCCTGCTCAAGCGGCGTGAACTCGAGGCCTCGCGCGAGCGCCAGAAGCAGGCGGTTGAACTCTACGCCGCCCAGCGGGCCCAGCTCGAAGCGCAGCTGCGGCAGGAAGAGGCGCGCCTGCGCGCCCTCGTCGATGCTGCCTCGGACGCCAAGGCCATTCACGAAGCGACGCATCTGCTGGCGTTCAACACCGGCCTGCAGTCGCGGTACCACCAGTATCCCTTCTGGTTCACCGAGGGGCTGGCGACCTGCTTCGAAACCGACGCGCCCAGCGCTGCCTTCGGGCCGGACTTCGACTACCAGCCGCGGCGCGCGCGCTTCGACGAACTCCTGGCTGGAGGTTCGCTGCTGCCTCTGCGGGAGTTCGTCGGCCGGACCGAGGTGCCGGACGGCTCGGCGGAGACCGCGGACGTCATGTATCACCAGGCGTACAGCCTTCTCATGTACCTGCACCGATACAAGAAGCGCGAACTGAAGCACTTTCTCGACGCAGTCGCCGCGGAGCCGCCCGGCCGCATCGGCGCGGCGCGGCAGACGGCACTCTTCGAGGCGAGCTTCGGCTCAGTCGAGGCTCTGGAACGGCGCTGGCTGGCGCACGAGCGCCAGCGCTGACGTTCCCTTCGTGAGCCAAGGCCGCACGAAATGTCGCAAGCGGGGAATAGGCCGGGGCTGGGGCGCGTTGGTGTGCGTGTGAACGATGGTTTACACGCGGCGGCCCGCTGAGGCCGCGGCAATCACTGACACATCTCTCAATCCTTCATGGAGGATGCAATGCCCACACGACATCGCCTGCTGTACCTCGCGCTCACCACCCTGAGCATGACCGGCCTCACGTTCCACGCTTCGGGACAGTGTCCGAACGGCCTGTACGATCGCGCCGCCTGGGTGGCGGATCTGCCCTTCGACCCGGGACACGACGTCGAGGGCATCGTCACCGTGATCGACGACACCACCCTCCAGGTCGAGCACTTCAGCTACGTCGGCACCGCTCCCGCCGTCTATTTCTATCTCGGCACGTCCAACACCGACACCGCCTTCGAGAACGGTCTGCAACTCCAGCCGCGGCCCGATGTCGACCGGCGTCTGCGCCATCGCCAATCCTGC
>CAZZPX010000418.1:0-3698 GCA_964655955.1 uncultured Phycisphaerales bacterium
GTTCTGGAGGACGCCGTTTTACATCATGGCGCACAATCGCGCAACCCTATTTAGAATCCCCTCAGGAAGAGCGAGCGAAGCCGCTCCGGAATTCTCCGGACGCGCATCGCCACGGAAAGGGCTTCGTCTGATGATTATGCTCAGTGCCCAGTTGGCAGCGAAACCGGCCCAGCAGTCGGCGCGCCGGTTCGCCCCCGGGGACATCGTGCGGCACAAGCGTTACGGGTATCGCGGCGTCGTGGTGGAGGCGGACTCGTTCTGTCTTGCCGACGCCGCCTGGTACAACAGCAACGCCACGCAACCCTCGCGAGAACAACCGTGGTATCACGTGCTCGTGGATGACACGGTGTGCATGACGTACGCTGCGGAGGAGCATCTCGTTGTGGATGCGTCGAAGCGCCCGGTCACGCACCCACTGGTGCAGGTGTATTTCGAGCGCTTTGCGGCTGGCAGTTACGTCCGCAACGACACGCCCTTCCAGAAGGGCAAGCCCTGCTGATAGCGCTTGCGGTATGGCAGTCGTCCGCCCGGGCCGCGGAGGCGCGCTCTGCCCACCCGCGAACACAGCGCATTGTCTCACCGCCGCTTCTTGCTCTTGCCGCGGGACTTGAACGACTTCTTGCGTGACTCGGTTCTCGTGGAGCCCTTGCCGCCCATGCCGGGAAGGCCCGAGAGGCCGCCCATGCCGGGTAAGGCGTCGGGGCTGCTCTTGGACATCTCGCGAATGGCCTTGACCTTGCCCATCGCGCCCATGTTCGCCATCTGCTTGGTCATCTTGGAGACGGTCTGGAACTGATTCACCAGTTGCGCGACTTCCTTGGGCTGCGTGCCCGAGCCGTGCGCGATGCGCCTCTTGCGCGAGGGATTCGTCTTGTCGCTGTGTGCGCGTTCCCACGGTGTCATTGAATTGACGATCCCCTCGAGGCGGTCGAGCTGCCCCTCGTCGATCTGCACATCCTTGAGCATCGAACCCACGCCGGGGAGCAAGCCAAGCAACTGTTTCATCGGCCCCATGCGGCGCAGGCTGCGCAGCTGATCGAGAAAATCGTCCATGGTCATCTGACCCTTGGCGACCTTCTCCTGCAAGCGCAGCGCCTCCTCCTCGGAAACTTCCTGCTGGGCCTTCTCGACGAGCGAGACCACATCGCCCATGCCGAGAATGCGCGACGCCATGCGTTCCGCATGAAAGGCTTCGAGCGCATCGAGCTTCTCGCCGACGCCGACGAAACGGATGGGCGCCCCGGTGATCTTCCTGACCGAGAGGGCTGCGCCGCCGCGCGTGTCCGAGTCGAACTTGGTGAGAATCACGCCGTCGACTTCGAGCTGCTCGTGAAAGGCCTTCGCGGAGTTGACCGCATCCTGCCCGGTCATCGAGTCGACGACGAGAAAGATCTGGTGCGGATTGAGGCGGGAGTTGATCGCCCGCAGTTCGCCCATGAGATCGTCGTTGACGTGCAGCCGGCCGGCCGTATCGAGGATGAGCACATCGACGTGTTTTTCACGTGCGGCCTTGAGGGCCCGCTGGCAGACGTCGACGGCGACGCCGACCGCCTCGCCGTACGCCGCGACCTTGTCCGGCTCGGAATAGAAGGCGACGCTGCCCCCGCCGCGGTAGTGCTCCTGCACCTGCCGGGCGACGGTGTCAAGCTGATCAACGGCTGCCGGTCGCTGCAGGTCGGCGGCGGCGATCATGACGCTCTTGCCCTTCTTGCTGAGGTAGCTCGCCAGCTTGCCGCAGGTGGTGGTCTTTCCAGATCCTTGCAGGCCGCACATCATGATGATGGTGGGGGGCGGTGAGACGTACATGATGTCGCCCGCGCCTGGATCCTCCCCGCCCATGGTGGCGACGAGTTGCCTGTGGACGATGCCGATGAACTCCTGCCCGGGCTTGAGGCTTCTGGTGACCTGCGTCCCCAGCGCCTCCTCCTTGACGGCGTCGGTGAACTCGCGCGCGACCTCGTAGTGCACGTCCGCTTCGAGAAGCGCCGTGCGCACCTCGCGCAGCGCCTCCTGGATGTTCGACTCCGACAGCTTGCCCCGGCCGTAGAGGTTGCGAAAGACATCACTGAATCGGTCTGTCAGCGCTTCAAACATGCGTGTGAAGAAACTCCATCGACTCCAGGGGCACTGTATCGCTCTTCCCCGTTGGACGCGTCAGTCGCTCAGCCACGGGCTTCGCCGCCGGCACTCGCCGCGGCCGGCCCGGGCGCTCGCCCGGGGAACCTCGAAGTGTAGCCCTCACACCTGGTTCTCTTCGAGTTGCAGCGAGGCGATCGCCGTCGCCTTGTTGTCGTAAAACTCGAAGACCTTGTCCAGCCCGGTCAGCGTCATTACCGACCAGACCGGATCGCGCGTGCCGCAGATGTGCAGGCGCCGTTCACTCTCCGCCAGCTCGCGGCGCAGGCGCAGCAACAGGGCGAGGTGCGAGGAGTTGAGATAGGAGACGCTGGAGAGATCGACGACGACATGCTTGTTGTCGCGCGAGGTCTCCACATCCCGCATCAGATGTCGCAGTTCTTCGGTGAACTCGGGTTCATCGCTCATGTCGGCGATGCGGATTCTCTCTGACCAGTCCGTTGACATGCCGGCCTCCTGACTCCTCGACAATCGAGCGCTGCTGCAAGGTCGCTCCGCAACGGCTTCGACTATACCCGGACCGCCCCCGCCCCGCACGGCGGCTCGCCGGTGCACCGGTTCACCGCCTCACCCCATCGCCGTGGGATCGGAGGAACGGACGATTGAGCAAACTCGCACCCGGCGATCGCTGAGTCCCTCAGTCGGTCGACTCTTCGGCCCCTGGTTCGGTCATCGCTTCCTCGACCTTTCCCTCGGCGTCCTCCTCCTCGCCGTTCTCGACCCAGGCGGCGGCGATCAGCTTGTCGCCCTCACGCAGCCGAACCACGCGCACGCCCTGCGTGGCCCGGCCGATCACGCTGATCGAATCGACGGGGATGCGCGTCATCTTCCCCTCGGCGCTGACGAGCATGATGTCGCCCTGGGCGTCTGCGGGGACGGCCATGGCCGCGACGACCGGCCCGTTGCGCTTCGAGGTCTTGATGTCGATGCGCCCCTTGCCGCCGCGCGACTGCGGGCGCGAGCCGGTCTCGCTCTGCACGAGGTACTCGTCGATGTTCGTGCGCTTGCCGTAACCGTTCTCGGTCAGCGTCAGCAGCGTCGACGGCTCCTCGCCCTCCGTGCGCTGAGGCACGCGCACCAGCGCTACGACCTCGTCGTCACCGGCGAGCGAAATTCCCTTCACGCCGGCCGCGGCCCGGCCCATCGTGCGGGCGTCGTTCTCCTCAAAGCGGATCGCCATGCCCTTGCGCGTGACCAGCATCAGATGATCCTGGTTGCTGGTCAGCGCCACGTTCAGCAGGCTGTCGTCCTCCTTGAGGTTGATGGCGATGAGCCCTCCGGCGTGGACGTTGCGATACTCGCGCAGATCGGTGCGCTTGATCAGCCCCTGTCGCGTCGCAAAGGTGAGCACCGCCCCTTCCGCCTCAAAGTCATTGATCGCCAGGAACGCCCGCACCGTCTCCCCTTCCTTGAGCTGGAGCAGGTTGGCGATGTTGCGCCCCTTGCTGCCGCGGCTCATCTGCGGGATCTCGTACACCTTCATGCGGAAGACGCGGCCGCTGTCCGTGAAGCAGAGCAGGTCGTCGTGGGTTGAGGCGACCATGAGATGCTCGATGAAGTCG
>CAZZPX010000419.1:0-3680 GCA_964655955.1 uncultured Phycisphaerales bacterium
CCGCCAGATGCTTGAATCGGGTTCGCTGGGAGGGTGGGTGGTGCCGCGCGTGCAGGAGCGCCTGCGCCTGAACAAGCCGCCGTTGGTGTACTGGCTGCAGGCGGGCAGCACGGCGCTGTGCACGGGCGGCGAGCCCGGCGACGACGCAGTCTGGATGTATCGCCTGCCATCGGCCCTGTGTGCTGCCGGGACGGTGCTGCTGACCTGGCGACTTGGCCAACGGATGTTCGATGCGCGAGCCGGTCTGCTGGCTGGACTGCTCATGGCCGCCTCGCCGATGCTCATCTGGGACGCGCACCAGGCTCGCAGCGATCAGCTTCTGGTATGCGTGACGACAGCGGCGATGGTTCTGTTGTGGCGGCTGTGGGAGCAGCGCGATGCGGAGCGGTTGCCGCTCGGCCAGTGCGCGGCGTTCTGGCTGCTGGTCGGTGTGGGCATCATGAGCAAGGGGCCGATCACGCCGCTCGTCGCCCTGCTGGCGGCGGTGTCGCTGGCGTTCGTCGGGCGGCGGGGCGAATGGTTGCTGCGGTTGCGGCCGGGGCTGGGGGTGCTCCTGCTTGCCGCCGTCGTCGCGCCCTGGGCGGTGCTTGTGGGCGAGAGCGTCGGCTGGGAACGCTACCTGTCGATCCTCTCGGATGAAGTCCTGCAGCGCGCCGCCAGCGCCAAGGAAGGCCATGCCGGACCGCCGGGATACCACCTCGTGCTGTTGGCGGTGCTCTTCTGGCCCGGATCGCTGCTTGCGGTGGCGGCCGTGCAGCATGCGGCGCGCGGAGCACTTCGCTTTGACGGCGAGAGCCACAGCGCTGGTGGACGACTGCTCCGGCTGCGCCGCGCCTGGCGCGCCCGCCGCATCGCCGACGAGCGGCTGCTCTTCCTGCTCGCCTGGCTGCTGCCGGCCTGGGTGGTGTTCGAGTGCGCCAGCACGAAGCTGCCGCACTACACGCTGCCGCTGTATCCCGCGCTGGCGCTGCTTGCCGGCCGACTGCTCACCCAGCGAGGGGTACAGACGCTGCCGCTGCATCGGCTCGGCTGCACGATCTGGATCGTGATCGGAGCGGGAATGATCGCGGCGCTCCAGGTCGGTCTGTTCGTCGGTCTCAGTAGCAGCGCGTTCAACCGTGAGGCAGGCGAGTCCGCAGCAGCGCTGCCCGTGCTCAGCGACCTCGACATTGGTGTGTGCATTGCGGGCGCCGGGGCGGCGTTGTTCTGCCTGGCGCGGGGCGCACTCGACTCGTTCCGCGGCCGGTTGCTGTGGGCGCAGATGTGGGGTCTGGGCTGCACCATCGGCGTGCTGGCCCCCGCGCTGGGCCTCGTCCTGCCCGCCGCTGAGTTCATCTGGATCACGCCCCGGCTTGTCGCTGCCGTGGACGCGCTCGATCCTGCGGGCGGGCTGCCCCTCGCCGCCGTGGGGTATCGCGAGGACAGCCTGATCTTCAGCACGCACGGTCGAGTGGAGCGGCTGGGGCGGGGAAGACTCAGCGACTGGCTCGCCGACCGGGACCGGGCCGTGGTCATCGCCCCCCCAGAGGTCGTCGCGGAGCAGCCGGGCCTGGTGCCGCGGGCAGCGGTGGAGGGCTTCAACTACTCCAATGGAAAGCACGTGCGGCTTCTGGTGTGCACGACCGATCCTCTCGAAGGCTCGCACAGCAAGCATCCGCCGGTTCCTTGACGTACAGAGCCGCCGCCCCGCCTTTGCAGGGCCGAAGACGACCCGGGCACCGTCGGCAGAACCTATACGGAGAGGGCTTGGCTGCCATTACGGGTTCATGACGGGAGGGTTCAATTCTGGTTGTCGCGACGCGAACGGACCCTTGTGTCCAAGTCGCCGGGACGCCGCGTACCAGTCGCGTTTGATCTCGTTTGCGTTGGCATGGCGGTGTCGCGGCGGTGCGCGGGAGTGTCACGGGTTCAGCAGCCGTCGCCGTAGTTGCCGAGAAGCGTGCCGAGGTCAGCCTGGTCGGTGTCGCCGTCGCCGTCCAGATCCCCGCCGTCGTCCTGGTTGTAGGCGGCAAGAAGGATGCCGAGGTCGGCCTGACCGACGCAGCCATCACCGTTGAGATCGCCGGGCTTGCCTGCGGTGAAGGTGAAGACCTGGTTGGACGTGAAGGGGCCGTCGAGGCGCTGCGTGCGCGAGGTGAGCGAGCCGGCGCGTGGCCAGACGATCTCGATCCAGTCGATCTCGCTCTCGCTCCCCAGGCCGAAGCGGGCGCGCAGATCCTCCGTGGCGGTGGTGGAGGAGCCGCTGATGATGGAGCGGACCTGAGTCTGGCCGCCTGCATGCAGGCGTACGGTTGCGCCGATGGCGTCGCCGTTGACCATCTCGCCGTCGCCGACGAGCTTGACGATCGCCCAGTTGCCGGCGGTCGATTCGTTGCGGAGGACGGTGAGGGGCAGGTCGGTCGTGCCGGGGTTGATCACGAAGAAGTCGGTCCTGCCGTCCGTGTCGAAGTCGACCTGCACGCTGTGCAGGCTGGAGGCGACGGGGCCGTTGAGGGCGGGGGAGATGTCGGTGAAGGCGCCGCCGCCGACGTTCTGATAGAGCAGGTTGGCGATGGCGCTGTCGCCGGTGCTGCCGACCATGAGGTAGTCGATGTCGGCGTCGTTGTCCGCGTCGAAGAGGGCGTTGCCCCAACCCCAAAGCGCAACGAGCGGAAAGATCTCGGTGAAGGCGCCCCCGTCGTTGCGGAAGTAGCGGCCGTCGTCGAAGTCGGTGACGGCGATGTCGAGGTCGGCGTCGCCGTCAATGTCGCCGAAGGTCAGTCCCATGGGTCCATTGTTGCGAACGTCGAAACCGAGCGTGGGTCCGACATCGACGAACGTGCGCCCGCCCGCGCCGTCGTCGACGTTGTGCAGCACGACAGGTTCGGGGTTGCCGTTGACGACGGGGAAGCAGTCCTCGTAGCCATCGCCGTCGTAGTCGAACCAGGCGTGCGAATAGACGTGCGCCGCGTCAAAGTCGGAAGCAGGGGGAAGAAGATGGCTGGCGTCGCTGAACGTGCCGTCGCCGTTGTTGCGCAGCAGGAGGAAGTTGGCGAGGCTGGAGCGCGGCGATCCGATCATGAGATCGACGAAGCCATCGAGATCGAAGTCGCACCAACTGGCGGAGTGCGGGGCGTAGCCGGCGATGCGCACGCCGGCGGCGGCGCTGACGTTGGTGAACGTGCCGTCGCCGTTGTTGCGATAGAGCAGGCCGAAGTCGTCGTCGGCGTCGCGCCTGCCGATCATGTAGACGTCGCTGTCGCCGTCGTTGTCGTAGTCGGCGGTGACGACGCCGCGGCTCTTGCGGTTCGTGCCTTCGGCGTCATCGAGTCCGCTGCCGGCGGAGACATTGACGAACACGCGACGCGCGGGATCGTCCGGATCGGCCTGATTGTGGAAGAGGCGATTGGCGACGACGCGGTTGTCGCCGAGCACGATGTCGGGGTGGCCGTCGTTGTCGTAGTCGAAGACAGCGATGCCGCCCGTGTGAAAGCCGAGGTCGATCTCGCCGGTGGCGCTGAGGTCCGTGAAGGTGATGCCATCGATCACGACATCGCCGGCACGGGCGGGGCAAGTGGCGGCGAGACCTGCGATTGCGACAGATAGGAGCGGTGCGGTGCGCTTCAGCATGACTATTCCTCGTAATGATGCGATGGGCCGAGACTGCAACTCGTGGTGCGGCCTGACCACTGGGTAAACAC
>CAZZPX010000420.1:0-3657 GCA_964655955.1 uncultured Phycisphaerales bacterium
AAGAACGTGTGCCCTGAACCGGAAAGCGAGGCGCTGTTCAAGTCAATGAGGGCCGCCAGAGCCGCAAAGGCGCAGGTGAGAATGCCGATGAGCACCATCGGCTTGTTGCTCCTGCGGCAGAGATCCTGGGCGAAGAGCGGCAGGAGCAGCGCCACGCACATGCCCACGGTCAGGATGATCTCCGGGCCGATGGCGCTGAGCTGCGTGAAGTTCGGAATGGTCGGCGTGTAGTCCGGCATGTCCTGGTTCGTCTCCGTGGTGGAGCCGCGGGCGATTCAAAACCCGCCGGCGCTTCTCAGCACCGGCAGGCGTGTGTGTCAGTTTCCAACGGCCCGCGCCATCTGCGACAGCGCCTCCGGCCGCAGTATGTGGAAGAGGGCGTGCACCGTGTCGTTGGTCATGGTGAAGACGAGCAGCGCGGGCAGGATGCCCAGCGCGATGGCGAGAATCCCCAGCGGGGCCATGATCGCGTACTCTCGGGCCGTCACCGCCTTGTCGCCCGTGTAGGTGTACTCCGGCCGCGCGGGGCCCATGTACACGCGCTGGAACATCCACAGCACATAGCCCGCCGTCAGAATCGCACCCGAAGCGCCGAGGATGCCGAACGTGTAGAGCAGGCCCCTGCTGCCGCTGAAGGGAATCCATTCCGGCGCCTGGCTGAGCCAGTCCGCGGCGGCGAAGGTGCCGAGCAAGCTGAGAATCTCACCGGGGAAGCCGCAGAGGAGCGGTAAGCCCAGCCCGGCGAAGAAGCCGATCGTCGCCCAAGTGGTGTAGGCGGGCATGGTGTTCCAGATCCCGCCGAAGCGATTGAGGTTGCGATGGTGTGCCCGGTCGTAGATCACGCCGACGAGATAGAACATCATCGCCGAGGAGATGCCGTGGCCGATCATCTGGAAGTAGGCCCCGTTGAAGCCGGTGACGGTCAGCACGCCCAGCCCGAGCAGCACGTAGCCCATGTGGCTCACTGATGAATAGGCGACGAGCTTCTTCCAGTCCGTCTGGGCCATGGCGCAGAAGGCGCCGTAGATGATCGAGATCACGCCGAGCAGCGCCACGCCGAACCACGCCCACTTCGCCGCATCGGGGAAGATCGGGTAGCTGATGCGCATCAGGGCGTAGCCGCCCATCTTCAGCAGGACGCCCGCCAGGATCATGGAGATGGGCGTGGGCGCCTCGACGTGGGCATCGGGCAGCCAGGTGTGGAAAGGCACGACCGGCACCTTGATCGCAAAGGCGATGAAGAGCAGGACGAACATCCACTTGGCGTACTCGAAGAACTCTCCGCCGTGCCCGAAGGCGGAGCGGATCTCCGCATCCGCCGCCAGGTTGATCATGTTGAAGACCGTCCGCTCACCCGCGGCGACCCCCGTGATGTTCGGCACAAGGAAGTAAAAGCCGAGCATTACGATGAGCAGGCAGACCGAGCCGACCAGCGTGTAGATGAAGAACTTGATCGCCGCGTATTCCTTGCGCGGTCCGCCCCAGACGCCGATCAGGAAATACATGGGGAGCAGCGACACCTCGAAGAAGACATAGAAGAGGAAGAAGTCGAGCGACAGGAACACGCCGTACATCCCCGCCATAAGCAGGAGATAGAGGGCCATAAACGCCTTGACGCCGGTCTTGATGTTGAAGGAAGCGAGCACGATCAGGACGTTGAGGATGCTGGTGAGCAGGATGAGGGGCAGGGACAAACCGTCCATGCCGATCGTGTAGCGGATGCCCACCGCGGGGATCCATGAGACATCGGTGACGAACGCCATCACGCCATCCTGAAGCTGGTAGGCGAGCCCCGTCGCATCGAGATGCACGAAGTAGGCGTAGACCAGCCAGCCGTTGATCGCCAGGCAGAGGATGCTGGTGATCAACGCGACTATCTGAGCCGTCTGCTGCCGCGGTGCGACGAGACAGGCGATGGCGCCGAAGGCGGGAAGGAAGATGAGCAGATTCAGCAGAAACTCGTTCATCGTTGTGAGCCTTGTTCGAGGCTGAGAATTCCATCTGCCAAGCGCCGACCGGAGCGGGCGCGAGTCATGCCGAAGCGAAGATCAGGCCGGCCGTCACCAGCACCAGCACGATCGCGGCGAGCGAGCAGGCGATGGCGATGAGCACGTACTGGCGAATGTTGCCGCTTTGCGCCTTGCTGAGCGTGCCGCCTGCGTTCTGGGCGACTTGCCCTACGCCGCGCACCGTGCCGTCGATCACGTGATAGTCGAAACCGCCCACGCCGAAGCCGAGCGCCTTGCCGCCGCGCCCGAGCAGGTTGACGATGCCGTCGATGATGTACTTGTCGAAGAGCCCCGAAAGCCTGGAGAACGCCTTACCAAGCTGTACGAGCACGATGTCGTACAAGCCGTCGAAACCGTACTTGTTATAGAGCAGCCAGTGGATCTGCCTCAGGACCGGCAGTGAGGCGATGCGCCCGGCGATCCTCAAGCCCGGCAGGTAGATGATGAGCCCGAGCGCCATGGCCACGATCCACGCTCCACCCCAGAGAAGCGCCGGGCCGTGCACGAACTCGAAGCCTGTGTGCATCGCCTCGTGCAGTGCGTGCCCGTCGAGCGCTCCCGCCGCCTGTTCCGTGAGCGGCGCCGTCGTCAGAATCAGTTTGTCCAGCGCCAGGTAACCGGCGAATACGGCGAAGAAAGCCAGGACAAGCTGCGAGACGACCATCGTCCACGGCGCCTCCCGCAGATGCTCATAGATATGCCCGTTGCGCGGCTTGCCCAGGAAGGTGAGCGTGAAGGCGCGCGTCATGTAGAACGCGGTGACGTAGGCGATGACGACCGGCCCCCAGACATACAACTGTCCCCAGCCGACGCCTGCGAGCACGCCGCTGTAGGCGTGCGCTCCCGCGATGATGCCGTCCTTCGAGAAGTAGCCGCTGAAGGCGATGTCGAGGGGCAGGTACTTCGACAGCGGAATCGCCGCCCCCGCGATCGCAAACGTCGAGAGCAGGAACGCCAGGGCGGTGAGCGGCATCTTCCGCGCGAAGCCGCCGTACCGCGTCATCTGCTGCTCGTGGTGCGCCCGCACGATGACGCTACCCGAGCACTGGAAGAGGCAGCACTTGAAGAAGGCGTGCGTAATCAGTTGGTACAGCGCGAAGGTGTACGACCCGCAGCCAAGGCCCAGGATCATGTAGCCAAGCTGCGACAGCGTCGAGTAGGCGAGGACGCGCTTGATGTCCGTCTGCACGATGGCGATGAGCGCCGCCATCACCAGGGTCACCAGGCCGATCGTCGCCACGAAGAGCAGGGCGGCCGGGGTGAGCAGGGGGAAGATGCGAGCTGTCAGGTACACGCCTGCCGCGACCATCGTGGCGCTGTGCACGATCGAGGAGACTGGCGTCGGGCCTTCCATGGCGTCCGGCAGCCAGGTGTGCAGCGGAAACTGCGCGCTCTTGCCCATCGCACCGAAGAAGAGACCGATTCCCGCCAGGGTCAACCACCAGTTGTCCGCACCGGGGTGCAGCGGATTGATGTTCTGCGCCAGCAGCGCCCCGAGAATCGAATCTCCGCTCCCCTCCACCTGGTTGATCGGCAGCAGCAGGTTGCCGTCACAGGCGATGAAGAAGATCCCCATCCCCAGCACGAACCCCGCATCACCGATGCGGTTCATGAAGAACGCCTTCTTGCAGGCAAGCTGCGGCCCGCG
>CAZZPX010000421.1:0-3655 GCA_964655955.1 uncultured Phycisphaerales bacterium
AGCTGACGAGACATCCGCGGTCGCTTCACCGAGGCCTGCTCGCAGTCACCCTTGGACTCGCGGCAGGCAGCGCCTGCGGAGAGATCTGTGACATGTGGGCGTCCTCACCGGTCCCGCACCCGGACAATGCCACCAACGCGATGCTCTACGATGTTGAGGCGCTTGCCGAGAACGACGTCTGGGCGGTCGGCCGCTACAACCAGTTGGTCGTTCCACCATTCAACAGCGATCAATTCACGCTTGCCCTGCATTGGGACGGCGAAGCGTGGACGCAGATCCCCACACCCAGCCCGACACTACAGATCGGCATGACTTGGTGCGCTTTGCAGGCAGTGGCGGCGATCGACTCCGATGACATCTGGGCTGCGGGCCAGCAGAATTCGCAGGGCGCGGACGGCTTCGTAGGCATGCACATGCTCCTCTTGCACTGGAATGGCGTAGAGTGGTCGATCGTTCCCGGGCCGGCTCCGGTGGGCGGGTCGGGCGATCAGGTGCTCGACATAGAGGTGGTTGCGCCGGATCATGTCTGGTTCTTTGGCACGTGGATCGTGCCGCCCGATGGAGGGGGCGCATTCCAGCGACCGCTGGCAATGGTCTGGGATGGTTCGGATTTCCATATCACCGAGACGGAAGCGCTCAACATTAACGGCGCCACCTTTGAGGCCGGCTCGGCGCTGGGGCCGGACGAGGTGTGGGCGGTCGGTGGAGCGGGTGACAACGACTACGCGAGTCTCTCTTACATCTATCGCTGGAACGGCTTCGAGTGGGTGCACATGCCCGGTCCCGCACCGGGTAACGAGCACCGGCTGTATGATGTTGAAGCGATCGCAACGGACGATGTCTGGGCCGTCGGCGAGTATATTGACGCACAAGGCTATCACGCCATGGCCCTGCACTGGGACGGCGACTCCTGGACGCTGTATGAACTGCCGACCGGAAGCAGGGCGCTCTATGCGTTCGCAACTGACGATGTCTACGCGGCGGGTGACGGCATCATGCACTGGGACGGCAGCGCCTGGTCGGTTGCAGCGGGCCTCGATACGCTCGACGGCACGGTGGCGCCTGCCGCGTTCGCGCTGGAGGCGCTTGGGCCGTGCCAACTCTGGGGCGTCGGTCGCGATCTGACACAAGACCTGCAGGAGCTGCGCGGCTTTGCTGTCCGCTCGATTCCGGCTGACGATGTCCCGGGCGATCTCGACGGCGACGGCGATGTGGACCAGGCGGATCTGGGCATCCTGCTGTCGTGCTATGGCACGGGCGACTGCGGCGACTTGGACGGCGACGGCGACACCGACCAAGCCGACCTGGGCGCGCTGCTCGCGAATTACGGCACGGGCGCCTGAGCAACCTCTCTTAGCGAATCATGCACCGTCCCCAAGACTGAAATCAGGAAATTCCAGATGACAATGCATACTCTCGGCAACCGTGGTACAAGTCTGGCGGCCCTCGCCGCCGCACTCATGCCGAACTTCGTGTCGGCGGCGCCGCCCTCGATACCGTTCGACTCGCCGTGGATCGGTTACAGCACCGCCTCCTGGCCCGAGGGGCTCTACCCCTACGATGGCGTCGTCGGCGACTTCGACGGCGACGGCGCGGCGGATCTCGCCCTTGTCTGCTTCCTCGTCGGTTCGCCGCATTTCTCAGTCCTCTTCGGTGACGGCGCAGGCGGCTACCTGCCGCACGTCACCTACGAGATGCCGCTCGAATCCGCCGGCGTCGCGGCCCTCGACTGGGACAGCGACGGCGACCTCGATCTCGCCATCTCCGACACCGACCGCTTCTTCGGCGGCGCGACGATCTCCATCTGGGCGAACGATGGAACAGGCGCCTTCAGCTACTACGACTCCTATCTCACCGGCGACAACGGCCCGTCAGGAATCGTCGCAGCGGACTTCGACGGCGACGGCTGGGTCGATCTTGCTGTCGCCCACGACGACAACATCGTCTGCAACAACGCCGTGTCCATCATGCGCAACGTCGAAGGCGGCGCGTTTCTTCTCGAGCAATTGCTCACGGTGACCAACTGCACGCAGGAGATCGACGCGGGCGATGTTGACGGCGACGGAGACGAGGATCTCGTCATCGGTCATCGCTCCAACCGCTGGACGCTACTGCGCAACGACGGCGCGGGCAGCTTCGTAAGCGGCGGCTTCACGACCGGCATCGCCTCGGGCAATCTGCCGGACAACCCGACGATCCATCTCTCGGACATCGATCTCGACGGCGATCTCGACGTCTTCTACTCGCATCAGGACACCGACGGGATCGTGGGCGGCGCGGTCGGCCTGTGGCGCAACAACGGCGATGGCTCGTACGCCGCTCCGGAGACCCTTTCCTTCGGCTTCCCCAGTCCCGGCGGCGTCGACGTCACCACCGGCGACGTCACCGGCGACGGCTGGCCCGATGTACTTGCGGTCACCGGCACGGCGACCGGGGCGAATCACGCCTGGTTCCTCTTCGAGAGCGACGGCGCGGGTGCTTTCAATGAGCCGCGGCGCTTCCGCGCCGGCCACCGCGCCAACTCTGTGCATCTGAGCGACATGGACGCGGACGGCGACCTTGACGCCACGATCATCGGCGCCTGGTCGCTGGAAGCCTGCGTGTATCTGAGCGAAGGCGATGAGACGTTCGTGCAGCCCGAGGCGCTCGATTTTGCCGACCCCGCCATCGCGCCCGCCTTCACGACCAACATCGAATCGGCGGACATCGACGCGGACGGCGATCTCGATCTCGTCGTCGGCTTCCGCTCTGACTTCTCCAGTCAGCACGGCCTGACGGTGCGGCGCAATAACGGCGACGGCACGTTTGCCGCCCGCGAGACGTATCCCGACCCGGTCTATCCCTACCGCGTCAAGTTCGCCGACATGGACGGCGACGGCGATCAGGACCTGCTCTACATCGACGCCGACACCCGCGTCATCGTGCGCCTTAACGACGGCGCGGGGAACTTCGGGCCGCGTCTTCCCAAGCAGCAATTCTCGCTCGCGGTGCAGAGCAACCAGATCGATGCCCTGGATGTCGACGGCGACGGCGACCTCGACGTGTGCGTCAACACCGGTTTCTTCTTCCGCATCTCGAAGAACCTGGGCAATGGCAACTTCGGCGCGCCGTACATCGCGGCGGATCTCGGCGCCTTTACGCAGACCTTCGCCATGGGCGATTACAACGAGGACGGCGTGCTCGACCTGCTGACCGACTCGGGCAGCCAAGGCGATGACGTCCTGCTCTGCCTCGGCAACGGCACCGGCGTCTACGGCAGCCCCATCAGTATCAGCGTCGGCGAACGAGACGTGCACTCGATCGGCGTCGCTGATCTCGATCACGACGGCCATCTCGACCTCACCGCCATCCACGACCGCACGCCCAAGGGAATGACCGTGCGACTGGGCAATGGTGACGGCACGTTCAAGCCGCAGCAGAACTACGAAACCTCGTTCTTCTTCAACGAGTACACGCCCGGCGGCACGACCGCGATCATCGACGTGGACGGCGACGGCTTCGAAGATCTGCTCTTCGCCAACACCTTCGCCCAGGATTTCTCCTACTGGCGCAACCAGGGCAACGGCACCTTCGAGCCGCAGGTGCGTTGCGGCGCCGGGCACGACGCCTACGACCTGACCGCGGGCGACTTCAACGGCGACGGCGCCATCGACGT
>CAZZPX010000422.1:0-3653 GCA_964655955.1 uncultured Phycisphaerales bacterium
CGGCCACGTCAACTGCCATCGAGAACGCAGTCGCCCTGATCATCGTCACCTGTCCCTGCGCGCTCGGCCTTGCCACGCCTCTCGCCGTCGTCGCCACCGTCGGCCGCGCCGCGGGCAGCGGCATCTTCATCAAAGGCGGCGAAACCATCGAACGTCTCGCCGCACGCGGGACGATCTACCTCGACAAGACCGGCACGATCACCCAGGGCAGGACGCAACTCGTTCATTGGCGTGGCGAGGAGTCGCTCAAACCGCTCGTCGCCGCCGCCGAAGCGAGCGTCGCACATCCCGTCGCCCATGCCTTCGTCACCGCCTTCCGAGGCCACCTCCCCGCCGAGCTCGAGATCGAGTCCACGCAGATTCTCGGCGGCGGCATTTCCGCAGAGGTCCAGGGAGAGACGCTGCACATCGGCTCGCCGCGCTTCGTTGCCGAACGTGTGGGAGAATTGCCGGCCTGGATCCGGGACGAGGTCCGTTCATGCGGCGAGGCGGCGCTGACGCCCGTCGTCGTGGCGCTTGCCGGCGAGGCACGCGCCGTCGCGGGCATCGGCGATCCCGTCCATGACGACGCCGCGGACTGCGTGCGGCGGCTGCAGCGGCTCGGCTGGCGCGTGCGCATCCTTTCGGGAGATCACGAGGGCGTGGTGCGGGCCGTCGCGCGCCAGTTCGACCTCAACGAAGAGGCGTGTGAAGGCGGCGCCTCGCCGGAACGCAAAGCGCAGGTGGTGCGCGAGATGATGGCGCGGGGCGACGCCGTCCTCATGGTTGGCGACGGCGTCAACGATGCAGCCGCCCTCGCCGCCGCCACGGTCGGCATCGCGGTCAGCGGCGGCGCCGAAGCCTCCCTCACCGCCGCCGACGTCTTCCTCCGACGCGACGGCTTGCAGCCGATCGTCCAGCTTGTCGAGGGCGGCAGACGCGCCGTCGGCGTCATCAAGCGCAACCTCGCCGTGTCGCTCTGCTACAACCTCGTGACGGCCGGCCTCGCCATCGCAGGCGTGATCAACCCGATGATCGCTGCGGTCATCATGCCCATCAGCTCCCTCTCCGTGGTGACGCTGTCCTATCGCTCCCGAACGTTCTAGGATTCGGCATGCAGATCATCTTCCTGGTCCTGCCCCTGGCGCTGCTCATCGCCGCGATCGCCGTCCTGGCGTTTATCTGGGCCGTGCGCACCGGCCAGCTCGACGACCTGGAGACGCCCGCGCTGCGCGTCCTGCATGACGATGAAGAGGCGCCACAGCGCCCCCAGCGACCGACAAACGAGCCCCGCGAGGCAGATGTGTCCGCCGCCGCTTTAAAGGACGAACCAGACGAGCAGGATCACCGCGATCCAGGCGATGCCGATCGCAGAGGGCACGCGCAGTAACATCTTCGTCGTCAGCGAACGGTGCGAGGCGCCGCGAGCGCCCGGCCCGTGATCGTTCTGCACGAGAAGCACGCAATACGCCTCCTCAGCGAGCATGTTCCGCTCGATGCAGGCGGCTGTGTCCTTGCGCCGATGCAGGTACGCCACGCCGCTGCGCAGGGCGTTGCCGAAGATCCAGGCCGAACCCAGCCCCAGCAGCGCCACGAGGGTGAGCAGCATGCGCAGCGACGTGTCGAGGCCATTCCCCGCGCCGCCGCGCAGCTCCAGCAGGTACGTCTCCGCGACGAAGAGGCCCGCGCTGACATAGAGCAGGTGCTGCAGCTTGTTCCAGTTGAGAAGATCTTCGTGTTTGTAGAGATCGACGGCGACGCGATAGCGCTCCAGGCAGACCTGCAGGCGCTGCTCGGCATCGAGATTCAAGGCCGAAGCCGCCGCGCCAGCCGGCGCCAGGGCCGGCCGCATCCACACGCCGCGCGGCAAGTCGTCGTCCGGCGGGGTCGCCTCGAAGACCTTGCGAAAGCCCAGACGCTCGTGAAACTCGATCGAGCGCTCGTTGCGCGGCTGCGTGACGATGGCGCCGTAGAGCGGTCGCTCCGGGGCCTGCGCGAGCAGGTGCCCATAGAGCCGGCGCGCCACGCCGCGGCCCGTCGCCCCGCGCTTCACGCACAGTTGCTTCACCAGGACGAAGTTCGAGTCGACTCGCTCCTTGATCTTGAGGTTCAGCCACTCGCCGGGGCGGATCCGCTCATCGCTGTACGCCAGCATGAATCCCACGATTCCCTCCTCCGTGCTGGCGACGTAGAAGTGGTCGGCGTTGCGCAGCCAGTCGGCGTAGCTCGCCGCATCGAAACCCGAGACGAGAAACCCGTCGGATGCGAGTCTGTCGCCCTCGACGCTGCCCAGTGCGTATGACTCCGCGAGCGCGACAATCTGCTCCAGATCAACGCTGGCGGCGCTACGAATCGTGCAGGCGGAGGTGTCGGACATGCTCGCGCGCTCCTGCTCTCTCCTCGAAGGTTTCGCATGCGATGATAGCGACTCGCGCACCGCGCGGGAATCGCGCCCCGCTCGCCGCACCGCCTCACGGCCTATCCGTAGCCGAAGTCCCGCATGACCGGCTCGAGGATCGGCAGCACCGCCTCGAGGTGCTTGCCGTAGTTCTTCCACCGCGCCACCGCACGCGTGTACACCGGCTGGGTCACATCCGCGTACGTCGGCGACGTCGCCGGCCGCTCTTTCGCCCGCTCCTGATAGCTCAGGACCTCATCCGTCCAGGGCAGCTCGAGGTACGCCAGCACCCGCCTCACCTGCGCCCCGAGGTCCGCCACCATGCCCTCATAGCGCACCTCGACGAAGTCGCGCCCCAGCACCGCGCTATATCACAGCCAGATCCGCATCGTCCGTGCAAAGTGCCTCGCTGTCTGCTCCCAGTCGAGAAAGGCGACGTTGAACGGCGTCACCGAGGCGGCGTGCATCATGTAGCAACTGATCACGATGTCGCGCGGGTCGCGCAGCAGCGTCACCGTCTTCAGCCGCGGAAAGATGCGCTTCAGGTACGGCACCGCGTGCGTGTACGAGGGATTCTTGTCGAGCACGAGACGATCGCCGATCGGCTCACGCAGGTACTCCTCCAGCAGCCGCAGATACGCCTCGCGGCACCCCCGCGCCTGCTCGGCCGTCATCTCGCGCACCAGGTCGAGGGGCAGCCTGCCCTTCGGCCCGCTGCGCGCCAGGCGGCGAATCACCGCGGCCGCCTGCGCCGGCGTCTCCTCGGCGCTGATCAGCCCCGGGTGGCGATCCAGGGCGCTTTCCAGCAGCGTCGAGCCCGTGCGCGGGAACCCCACCATCACGCCCACGGCCGGCGGCGCAGCCTCGATGACGCCACGAAAATCTTGCGCTTCAATCGCCTCCGCCATCTGCTCGTTCTGGCGATTCAGCACCTGCGCCCGCTGCAGGAGCGGCTCCAGCCCCCGCCGCTGCAGCGCCTTCGCGCCTGCCAGCGTCTGCATCGCCTCGTCGAAGCGCCCCACGCGATCGTACGTCCGCGCCAGCTCGTACCCCGCGCGCACGCGCAACTGCGGCGGCGTCGCGCTCGCCTTGAAGAGCGCCGCGAAACGCTCCTCCGCCCGCTCGTACTGCTTCTCGCGCGCCCACAGCAGCCCGTCCACAAGCTGCGCCTGCGGCAGATCCGGCTCATGCGAAAGGGCCCGCTGCACCGCCTCGCGCGCTTCCTCGAGCCGATGCGCGCGCTCGTACACCGAGGCGAGGTCGGCGAGAGTGGGCG
>CAZZPX010000423.1:0-3648 GCA_964655955.1 uncultured Phycisphaerales bacterium
CCGATGTGGGTATAGTGCCTGGGCGAGCCGATCGCGCTCGATGCAGCTCAAGCCGACGACCACTTCGGCGCGGCTGCCGTCGCGGCCGGCGACCGGCTCTTCATCAGCGCGCCGGGGCGGCAGGTCGGCCCCAGCTTCGGCGCCGTCTACTGGTACGAGCGGACGGGGCAGTGGGAGTGGTCGTTGCGCGGCGGCATCCGTCCCGGGCTGCTCGAGGCCCGCCTCAGTTCGATCGGAGCGGAGGGCGACACCTTCGCGATCGGCTCCAGCCTCACCTCCACCGCCCACATCTTCACCCGCGATGGCGCCGACTGGGCTGAAACGCAGACGCTCGAACCGGTGGACAGCGACGGCAACGCCCAGTTCGGACGGGCGTTGGCTCTTGCTGATGACGTGCTGGCAGTGGGTTCGCCGCGCGACCAAGGCGTCTTCGCCGGCGCGGTGTACATCTACGAACGGGGGCAGCGGGGAACGTGGGACCTGGCAGCCAAGTTCGACGGCGATGATCTCGACGCGGACAGCACGCTGGGCTTGAAGGTGGCGACGGATGGAGCCCTGGTGCTCGCCTCGGCGGGAAGCACGCTGCACGTCTTCGCGCGCAACCGCGACGCTGGCTGGACACCTGCAGCCTCGTTCCAGCCGCTCGGACCGAACGAGAGTTACGGCCAGTTCGCGCTCTCCGGCGGACAGATCCTCGTCGGCGTGCCCAACCACGACGCCGCCTTGCACGATCAGGGGGCTGTGTATGTCTTCGAGCGCGACGGGGACGGCGTGTGGCAGCAGATCGACACGCTCGTGCACCCCACCCCCTGGCCGGAAGAAGGATTCGGCGCCGCACTGCACGCGCGCGGCGCGTACCTCTTCGTCAGCACATTGGGCGTCGAGCCTTACCGGCCTGCATCGGTGCATCTGTACGAGCGCGGCGCTGCGGCCTGGACATACGCCGGCTGCGTCGGCGAAGGACCCGCAGTTGACGGCTTCGGCAGCGCCCTCGCCGCGCTCGACGACACGGCCTTCCTCGGCGCGCCCACGCAGGACGCCGGTGATCTCGACGATGCAGGCAGCGTCGGCGTCTACGCCTATTCCAGCGATAGCGACGGCGACGGCCGGCTCGACGCCTGCTACCTCGAAGGCGACCTGAACGGCGATCGCATCGTCGACGACGCGGATGTACAGCTTGTGCTGGAGGACTACGGCCGCACGTGCCCGACGGGCAAGTGCGAGCTGGTGTACGTCTCGCCGCCCTTCAACGCGACGGAGGGATATGGCTTCGACGTGGCCGTCTTGGGCGACACCATCGCCGTCCACGAGCGCGGCGCCTCCAGCCGGCACCAGCACAACATGCGCGTGCACCTGTTCCACCCCGCAAGTGGCGCATGGGCCTATGAACAGACGTTCGGTACGTACTGGTGGGGATTTCGCATGGCGGCGGGGAAGTCGCTCATCGCGGTCGGCGGCATCGACGGCGATGTCTATGCACTCGAGCGCCAGGCCGACGGCTGGAGCGAAACCCAGGTCGCCTTCGCGGACTACGACGAGTTGTACTGGCTCGTCGGCGCCGCGGAGAGCGCCATCGCCAGTTTCTACGGCGAGAGCGCCCGCATCTTCGAGCGCGATGACCTGGGCGAGTGGGCGCAGACGCAGACGCTCGATCTCGGCATCGGCTTCGACTGGGACAGCGTTTCCGCGGGCGAAGGGGACATACTCGCAGTCGTGTCCGCGGCGACGCTCGTCATCATGGAGCGCGGCGTGGACGAGCAGTGGGCGGTCACATACGCGGCGAATCCAGGCTGGGGAGCGCTCGCGGACGTCGCCGTTGATGCCGGCCGCATCATCGTCGGCGCGCCCTATGACGACACCAATCCGCCCAATATCGGCGCCGCCTACATCCTGGAGAAGCAGCGCGGCGACTGGACGCAGACGCGCCGCTTCGAGCTTCCCGGCAACACGGCGAACCTGCGCTTCGGCCACTCCGTCGATCTCTTTGATGATCTGGCGCTTGTCAGTGCCCCCTACGCGCAGCCCGTGGGAGAGGCGCACCTTTTTGCTGTCGGCGCCGGCGAGCTTCTCGCCTCCTATGCGCCGGCCTACAGGCCGGATCTGCAGTACTTCGGCTTCTCCGTCGCGCTGACAGGACAGACCGCCGCGATCGGCGCGGTCGATGCGTGGGACTTCTCTGAAGGCGGCCGAGGCGACGTGTTCGGCCTGGGAATCCCCTCCGACGACGACGGCAACTACGACCCCGCCCTCTGCGACTGCTTCGGCGATGCCGATGGCGACGCCGACGTCGATCAAAGCGATCTCGGTGTCGTACTCGCCAACTTCGGCCGGGAACTGGAGTAGACGCCGGCTGCTCGCTCGTCGCGTGTGCCGCCGCGAGCCGCCGCACTTCCTGCGAACGGTCGGTTAGCTCGTCGCCATGCTTTGCTGCCGACCTCAGCTCAGCCAACCGCTCAGCAGGTTCGCCATGTCGTTGTAGAACGTCACCAGCACCACCGCGCCGATGATCATGAGGCCCACCACCGTTGCCGCGTTCTGCACCGCGGGCGACACCGGCGAACCCTTGATCTTCTCGATCAGCAGAAACAGAAACACCCCGCCGTCCACGATCGGAATCGGCAGGAAATTAATCACGGCGAGATTCACGCTGATCATCGCCAGGAAGAGCAGGAGCGGAAACAACCCCTGGCCCGCGAACTTCGTGCCCAGTTCCGCGATGCCCACCGGACCCTTCAGATGCTCCACCTTCACCGTCCGCTGCACGATCAGACGTTCGAGCGTCAGATACGTCATCACCAGCATCTTCCAGGTCTCGGCGAGCCCCATGTCGATCGCCTCCCAGGGGTTGCTCGCCTTGATCGTCACCAGGTCCGGCTTGAACAGGAGGGGCGACAGCTTCGACTCGTACCCCAGCGCAAAGAGCGCCTCGACATCCTCAGGCGACAACTGCCACACCAGCGTCTCGCGCGGCGGCGCCGCCTCGTCCTTGCGGAACAACTCGACCTGCAGCGACACCTCCGCCGCCGCGTGGTTGCGCTGCGCTTCCGCCGTCGCCGCCCGCAGGGCCGCTCGCAGATCGTCGAAGTTCTCGACCTCTGTGCCATTCACCGCGACGATGCGCGAGCCGGGCATGATGTCGAGTCGCTGCGCCGCCGGCTCGATCGTCTTCTCGCCGCGCACCAGCTCGCGCGGAATCCTGCTGATCCGCGCTTCCTCACGAGCCGGCACGGGTGCAAAGCCCACCCGCCCGTCGCGCACGGGCGGCGTCAACTCGACATACGCGCCCTCGCGCAGCACGGTGATCGGCACCATCCCGCCATCCGCCTCGCGAATCGCCGCCACGCCGTCCGCGATGTTGGGGAAGATCGTGTTCCCCACCCGCACGATGATGTCGCCCTCGAGAAGCCCGCTGCGCTTGATCGGCCCAGGCCCGACCTGCATCAGCGGCGTCAGACCCAGCAGATGCTCGAGCGCGAATTTCTCCGTCACGCTCACTGGTACGAGATCCTCCTGCAACTCGGCGCTGAGCGGCAGATCCACCGTGAGCGACCCCCGCTCATCCGCCCAGACGCTCTCGATCGTCTCACCCTGCGCGCGGTCCAGAATCTGCCGCACATCCGCATAACGCTGCACCGACTGCCCGCCCAA
>CAZZPX010000424.1:0-3638 GCA_964655955.1 uncultured Phycisphaerales bacterium
GACTCGAACTCACAACCTCCTCGATGCGACCGAGGCGCTCTCCCAATTGAGCTACCGCCCCCCGTCTGATTCGCGGGCAGTATAGCGTCCCGCCCGCGTCCGGCCAGACCCCGCGCCTGCCCATTCTCTCATGCGAAGACGTGAATCCGTCGCAACACCCCGCCCGGGGGGTACGTATAGGGCCTGCGACAGCATGGTCGGCGAATGGAAGTAAGACCAGAGAGAGATTCTCCCTGGCCGGATCGGTCGGCCGGGCTCTCTCCACGCGTTCGTGCTCTTACAAGGAAGGACCCACCGTGGTGTCTAACGTCTACTCGGACCACACAGAACTCGAAGAGCTCTGTCAGGTGTTCAGGCTCCTTTCGGATCCGACCCGGCTGCGCATCCTCTCCATCCTGCGGGCGGGAGAGCGGCACGTGTCCAGCCTCTGTGACATCCTCCAGCTTCCCCAGCCCACCGTCAGCCACCATTTGAGCCTGCTCCGCATGGCGGGCGTCGCCTCCGGACGCCGGGCCGGCAAGCAGGTCTACTACCGCCTCAATCCCGAGATGGTGAACCTCGAGCCCAGCACACGGGCCATCCGCATGCGCAAGGGCAGCGCCCGCATCGCCCTCGGCGAGCCGCGCGAGGCGGTCCCGGCCGAGCCCACCATCGCCCAGCCGGGCGGCAACGGCGCGGCGTACTGAGTGCCGGGCCGGGGCAAGCCGCCTCTCTCGACTCGCCCCCGTTTTCACTGCTGAATCTGACCAACGGAAGCGGTGCGTCCTCGGCGCGCCGTTCTCTTTTGCGCCGGGCGCCCCGAGTCTCCGCCGAGGCGCGCGGCGCTCCCGCCGCCTATCCTTGTGGCTGACACGCACCAGCACTCCGGGAGACGGTCACATGCACATGAGCGGCGGCGAACCAGGCTCGACACGGCGGGGGCTGGCGCAAAGCAAGCGGCAGCGAGGGTCTCGGCGGGGGCCCCGAGTCGCCCGGATGGCGTGCAGCGCGGGCCTCCTCTGCCTGGCGCTCGTGCTGGCGCTCGCGGCGACAGCGTGTGAGCGGCGGGGGCCGGCCGAGGAGACGCTGCGGGTGGCGGTGTCGATTCCGCCGCTGCTCGTGTTCGCCGGCGAGATGTTGCCGGACGGCGCGGAGGCGATTCTGCTGATGCCGCCCGGCGCCTCGCCGCACACCTACGAAGTCAAGCCGGGTGACGTCGCCGCCCTCGCCGGGGCGGACCTGATCGTGCTGAACGGTCTCGGCGTCGATGGTTCGGTCGAGCAGGCGGTGCGGAGCCTCGGCGCAGACGCGCCACCGCTCTTGCGGCTGTCGGATCGGCTCCAGGGAACGGAGGGGCAAGGCGCCGGCGAAGCGGCAGTGCACGAGCACGAGCATGGCGGGCACGACGACCACGCAGACCACGACCACGCAGGCCACGACCACGGTGACCTCGATCCGCATCTCTGGCTGGACCCGCTGTTCATGCAGCAGTTCATCCCTTCCCTGAGCGAGGCGCTGCTCATGCACATCGACGACGCCGCCGCGCGCGCGCAGGTCGAAGCGCGCTCCCGCGCGTTGGCGGAGCGCGTGAAGGCGTTGCACGCCCGGTTCGCGGAGCGGCTGCAACCGCTCGCCGGTGCCGGCTTCATCGCGGAGCATCCCGCCTACGGTCGCCTCGCCGCGCGGTACGGCCTGCGCCAGGTGGGGACGATTCGCGCCGTGGCGCAGGTGGAGCCGACGCCCGCCGTGGTGCAGGATCTGGTGAAGCTGATCGAGTCGGGCGAGGCGCGGGCGATCTTCGTCGAGCCGCAGTTCCCCGCGGAGACGGCCCAGCGGCTGGCGGAGCTGACGGGCGCGCCGGTGCTGCGTCTGGATCCGCTGGGGGAGGGGGATTGGTTCGCTATGATGAACGAGAACCTTGACGCGCTCGTGGAAGGGCTGACGCCGAAGCCTTGACAGACGATGCCGTCCATCTCTCGCACGTTTCCTTCGCCTACAACGGCAAGCGGGTGCTGTCGGATGTGTCGCTGCGCCTGAAGGAAGGCGAGCGCCTGGGCCTGCTCGGTCCGAACGGCGGCGGCAAGACCACGCTGCTGAAGATTACGCTGGGGTTGCTCGGCGGGTACGAGGGCGAGGTGCGAGTCTTCGGCACAAGCCCGAACGAAGCGCGGCGGGCGGGACTCATTGGCTACGTCGCGCAGCGCTGCGAGGCCGAACTCGCCTTCCCGCTCAGCGTGCGGCAGGTCGTGGCGCTGCCGCTGCGGCGGCGAGGCGGCATCACCGCCAAGAAAGCGAACGCCGCGGCGCAGCGCATGCTCGATCTCGTAGGTGCGGCCGGCGTCGCAGAACACCCGATCGGACAGATCTCGGGCGGGCAGCTTCAGCGCGTGCTCATCGCCCGCGCGCTCGTCGTCGAGCCGAGACTTCTGGCGCTGGATGAACCGACGGTCGGCATCGACGTCGCGGGTCAGCAGGCCTTCGCGGACCTGCTGCGCCGTCTGCACGCAGAGTTGAGTCTGACGCTGCTCGTGGTGAGCCACGACCTGCGGGCGATCGCGGCGGGGTCGGACAAGATCGCCTGTTTGAGCAAGACGCTGCACTTCCACGCGGCACCCTCGGGTCTCACGCCGCAGGTGCTTGCCGACGTATTCCGGCACGACGTCTCGGCGGTGTTCGGCGACGTGCACGTCAACGCGCACCGAGCCGAGGAATGTCCGCTGAAGGAAGCCGAGTCGGAGGTGGATCCGGCGCACGACCCGAGCAAGCCCGGAGGAGCCGATGCGCCTGCTTGACCTGCTGACCGGTCCGGCGGCGCCGCTCTTCCAGAACGCGCTTCTGGCGTCGATCCCCATCGCGCTCACCTGCTCGCTGCTCAGCATCATCGTCGTGCTGCGCCGCCTCGCCTTCATCGGCCAGGGGATCAGTCACGCGGCGTTCGGCGGCGTGGGACTGGCGACGCTGCTCGGACTCACGGGAGCGCTTCAATTCGGCGTCATTGGCCTCTTCTGCATCGGCGCCGCGCTGTGCATCGCCTGGGCCCGCGACCGGCGAGCCTTGCGCGATGATACGACGATCGGCATCGTGCTCGTCGCCTCCATGGCGCTGGGCATCCTGCTCATGCAAATCTGGGTCGAGGTGCGCGGCGAGTCGTGGTACATCGAGACCTTCGGCCCGCCGAAGGCTGCGATCGGCTGGGAGGCGATCCTCTTCGGCTCGATCCTCGCCATCGGGCGCGACGGGCTCATCCTCGCCTATGTGCTGGGCGCGGCGGTGCTGGCCTGCGTGTTCTTCTGGCGACACGCGCTCCTGTTCTATGCCTTCGATGAAAGCAGCGCCGAGGCATTCGGCGTCAACACGCGACTGCTCCGCTACGCGCTCATCGTGCTGCTGGCCGTCACGGTGGTCATCTCGATTCGCCTCGCCGGCCTGATCCTGGCGACGGCGCTTCTGATCCTGCCGGGCGCGACGGCCCTGCGCCTCAGCGCCCGGCTCGGCCCGGTCGTCGCGCTGTCGCTGCTGACGGGGCTCCTCGGCGTGGGCGGCGGCCTGCTCGCCAGCCTGCAGTTCAACCTGCCTCCCGGCGCCTGCATGGTGGCGCTGCTCGTCGCCATATTCGCCCTGACCTGGCCCGTCAATCTGCTGCGCAGGAATGTCTAATG
>CAZZPX010000425.1:0-3632 GCA_964655955.1 uncultured Phycisphaerales bacterium
ATCGTGGTCGTTGATGCGATAGTGGTGGAAGAGCGTGCCGCGCGGTGCCTCGATGATGCCGACGCCCTCGTGGCGCTGCTCGCCCTTGACGACGAGTTGCTCGCCCTGCAGATCGGGATCGCTGAGAAGCTGCTTGATGCGCTCGGCGGAATGCAGGATCTCGATGCAGCGGGCCCAGTGATACGCCAGCGTCAGGTTGTTGGGCTTGCCGTCCGTCACGCCCATGAACTCCTGGCGAGCCTTCTCGGCGAGGGACGTGTCGATGTAATCGCAGCAGTTGACGCGGGCGAGTGGCCCGACGCGGTACCACCCCTTCTCCGGTCCCAGCGACTTGATGAAGGGGAACTTCATGTACGACCAGGGACGCACTTCCTCCGCGATGAAGTCGAGGTACTTCTGGTTATCCATGTGATCGAAGATGGCCTTGCCATCCTTGTCGATCGCCCGCAGGCCGCCGTCGTAGATCTCCAGCGCCCCGTCCTCGCGCACCAGGCCGACGTGGTTGGAGTCGAAACTGCCGAATTCCTTGGCGACGTCGAGGTTCTTGACAGTGTAGTCCTTCGCGATGGCGACGGACTGCTCGGACCAACTGATCATCTGGTCGATGTCGGCAAGCAGGTAGTCGCGCTCCTCGAGCGTGAGGTTCTTGTTGATCCCGCCGGGAATGGCGCCCGTGCCGTGGATCTTCTTGCCGGCGGTGCGGAGGATGATCTCCTGGCCGTACTTGCGCATGAGGACAGCCTGCTTGGCGAGATCGGGAAATTCGCCCGCCACGCCGAAGACGTTGCGCTTCTCCACCGGCGCGTCGAAGCCGAACAGGAGGTCCGGCGAGGCGAGGTGGAAGAAGTGCAGGGCGTGGGACTGGAAGAACTGCCCGAAGTGCATGAGCAGGCGCATCTTGCGGGCCGTCTCGGTCAGCTTCTCGCCGCCGACGATGCGATCGACCGCCTTGGCGGCGCAGAGGTGGTGGCTCACCGGGCAGATGCCGCAGAGTCGCTGCACGACGACGGGCATCTCCCAGTAGGGCCTTCCCTGTATGAAGCGTTCGAAGCCTCGGAACTCGACGATGTGCAGGCGCGCCTGCTTGACGGTGCGATCGTCGTTGAGCAGGATCGTCACCTTGCCGTGCCCTTCGACGCGAGTCACGGGCTCGATCACGATGCGTCTTGAGTCTGTATTCGCAACCACGTAAGAACTCCCGTCTCGGTCAATCGTACTTGATCAGTTCGTAGGGGATGTCCATCGGCTTGCCGGTGAGCAGCGCGACCAGCGCCTGCCAGAGCAGGTCCGCTCGCGGCGGGCAGCCGGGCAGGTGGAAGTCGATTTTCACCACCTCGTGGCAGGGGTAGACCTTGTCGAGCATCAGGGGGATCTCGGGGTCATCGGGAACCTTGCCGGTGGGGTTATGAACGCTTGGCCCGTTGAGATATGCTTCGTCGAGGCATTCCTGCAGCGGGATCATGTTGCGCATGGCGGGGATGTCGCCCATGATGGCGCACTCGCCGATGGAGATGAGAACGTCGCAGTGCTTGCGAAACTCGCGCAGGACCTCGACGTTCTCCTCGTGCGTGCAGCCGCCCTCGATGAGGCCGACGGCGCAGCGGCCGGTGAAGGTCTTGATGTCGTCCACGGGCGACTTGTCAAAGTCGACGATCTCCGCCAGCTCGAGGATGCGCTCGTCGATATCGAGCAGCGACATGTGGCATCCGAAGCAGCCGGCGAGCGAGGTTGTGGCGATCTTTGGCTTGGGCATGGTCGGGGACCTTTCCTTACTTGTGCGCTTCGGACTGCCTGCTCTCGATGTCTGAGCCGATCGGCGTGAAGTCGTACTGCCGCTGTCCGATCGGCACGCGATAGCCGACGTGCTTCTTCATGAGGGCGCCGACGGGGCAGTTCTCCACCGCCTTGTCGTCGCCGGCGAGCTTCGTGTCGCCCAGGTCGGCGCCGCTCGCAGCGACGCGCTTCTCCGGGCCGCGGTTCACGAAGCCCAACTCATGCTTGCCGTCGAGTTCCTCGCTGGAGCGGACGCAGCGCCCGCAGAGGATGCAGCGATTGTGGTCGAGATAGATGTCCGGGTGAGAGGCATCGATTTCGCGCCTGGGGTACTGGTAGGGGAAGCGCGGAGCCATAATGCCGAAGCGGTACGCCATCGCCTGCAGTTCGCAGTTGCCGCTCGCCTCGCAGAACATGCAGAAGTGGTTCCCCTCGACGAAGAGCATGTCGATGATGTCGCGGCGCATCTGCTGGAGGCGCGGCGTCTCGTTCTCGACGTTCATGCCCTCGGCGACGGGCGAGGTGCACGCCGCCATCGCCCGGCCGTTCACCATGACCGTGCACAGCCGGCAGCTTCCGTGGGGCGTGAGTCCTTCGCGGTAGCAGAGGCGCGGGATATAGACGCCCGCCTCCTGGGCCGCCTCGAGGATCGTCTGCCCCGGTCGGCCCTGAATCTCTTTGCCGTCAATCGTGAAAGTGACTTGCTCACTCATGAGCGCGGTTCCTTCTCTAGGAATGGGCGTGGACCGAGGGACGACCGGTGATGCGTTCCGACTCGGCGACGGCCTTGGCGAGATCGAACGTGGGGAGAAGCCCCGTCTTGTCCTCCCGCAGCTTCGCCTCGTAGACCAGACGGAAGTTCTTGAGCGTCGTCAGGATCGGGTTGGGCGAGGTCTGCCCCAGCCCGCAGCGGCTGCACGTCTTCACCATCTCGCCCAGGCTCCGGAGGTACTCGAGATCCGACGCGTCGGCGTGGCCGTCGATCACCTTGTCGAGGCGCTCCTTGAGCAGGACGTTGCCGACGCGGCAGGGCGTGCAGTAGCCGCAGCTCTCCTCGATGAAGAACTCCATGTAGTGCGAGGCAATCTCCAGGACGTCACGTCCGGGTCCGAAGACGACGATCGCCCCGCCGGTCGCCAGATCGTCGAAGCAGAGTTTGCGCTCGAACTGGCTGGGGTCGATGACCTGTCCGCTGGGTCCGCCGACGAGCATGGCGCTGGTCTTCTCCGCGCCGACCATGTCGAGAATCTCCCGCATGGTGACGCCGAACTCGACCTCGTAGACGCCGGGCTTCCTGCAGTCGCCGGAGATGCTGAGGATCTTGGTGCCGCTGCTCTGCTCCGTGCCGTAGTGCGAATAGGTGGCCGCTCCCTCTTCCATGATCTTGGTGACGTTGCAGAGGGTTTCGACGTTATTGACGACGGTGGGCTTGCCGAGGTAGCCCTTCTGCGCGGGGAAGGGCGGGCGAGTCTTGGGGTCGCCGCGCTTCCCTTCACAGGAGCTGAGCAGGGCGGTCTCCTCGCCGCAAATATACGCGCCGGCCCCCATCTGAATCTTGATATCGAAGTTGAAGCCTTCCTTGCCCATGATGCTGTGGCCGAGCAGACCGTCCGCCCGCCGCTGCGCCAGGATGCCCTCCAGGTAGGCCCGCAGGTACTCGTACTCGCCGCGGAGATAGAGAATGCCGTGCTCCGCGCCGACGGCGTAACCGGCGATGGTCATGCCGGCGAAGACGCGGTCAGGCAACTCGGTGAGCAGCACGCGATCCTTGAAGGTGCCGGGCTCGCCTTCGTCGGCGTTGCAGACGATGTACTTGGGGCTGCCCTCGGCGTCGCGGGTGAACTCCCACTTCATGCCGG
>CAZZPX010000426.1:0-3629 GCA_964655955.1 uncultured Phycisphaerales bacterium
AGCCGACCTCGGTGTACTTGCTGGATTCGACCTTGAGGAAGGGGGCGTTGACCAGCGTGGCGAGGCGGCGGGCGATCTCGGTCTTGCCCACGCCGGTCGGCCCGAGCATGATGATGTTCTTGGGCGCAATCTCGCGGGCGAGTTGCGGATCGAGTTGCCGGCGTCGCCAGCGGTTGCGCACGGCGATGGCGACGGCCTTCTTGGCGTCGTCCTGGCCGATGATGTGCCGATCCAGCTTCGCCACGATGTCGCGGGGCGTCAGTTCAGACATGCCCGGATTCTACTGGGCCCAAACCGGCCAGAGCGGCGGACGGGGGCGGCGATTTCCACCCGGATTCACCGTCCGCAGGCAGAACCGGCGGCGGGCGCGCGACGTTATGATTGCGCAGGCGTGCATCCTGTTTCGCGCCGTCGAGCGTTGCGGGATGCGGAAGATCCGTCGTCGGCAGCAGGATGAGGTAGCGATGGCACACCGATACGATCCGGAGCGGCAGCTTGGCTTGGACCTGACGCGTTGCACGGAAGCAGCGGCGCTGCAGGGATGGAAGTGGTTCGGCAAGGGCGACAAGAACGCCGCCGACGCCGCCGCCGCCGACGCCATCCGCGGCATGCTTCAACTCATGGACGTCAAGGCCTACGTGGCGATCGGCGAGGGTCGCAAGGACAAGGCGCCCGGCATCTTCGAGGGCGAAGTGCTCGGCGAGCAGACCGAGACCTCGCTGCCCATCGCCGTCGCCGTGGATCCGATCGACGGCACGACGCTCACAGCCAAGGGTCTGCCCGGCGCCATCTCCGTCATCGCCCTCGCCACCAGCGACGACATGGAGCAGGATCCGGCGACGCTCTTCGAACCGGTCGCGGCGTATTACATGGAGAAGATCGCCGTAGGCCCGCGCGTGGCGAGCGGCCCGGGCAAGATCAAGCTCGACGCGCCGCTCGAGGAGAACCTCGACATCATCGCCTTCAAGCTCGGCAAACGCGTACGGGACCTGATCGTCGTCGTCCTGGACCGACCCCGCCACGCGCAGATCATCGAGACGCTGCGCCAGTCCGGCTGCCGCATCCGCCTCATCAGCGACGGCGACGTCGCCGCCGCGATCGGCCCCAGCCTGCCCGAGCCGGAGGTCGATCTGTACGTCGGCATCGGCGGCTCACCCGAAGCCGTCATCAGCGCCGCGGCGATCAAGTGCCTCGGCGGCGAGCAGTACTGCCGCGTCTGGCCGCGCGACGAAGCGGAGAAGCAACATCTCATCGAGCACGAGGGGTACACCGACGAGGACTTCCGCAGGGTCTTCGCGGTCAACGATCTCGCCAAGGGCGAGCGCATCCTCTTCAGCGCCACGGGAATCTCCGACTCGCCGCTGCTGCGAGGGCTGTCGTTCAACAGCGGCTACGCCATCTCCACTTCGCTGCTGCTGCGCAACAAGTTCCGCACCATCCGCTACGTTCGCACCTACCACAACCTCGATGCGAAGACGATTCACCTGGCGAGCACCGGCCAGGAAGTGAGCATCTGACCTCGCCGCGCGAGTGAGCGAGCCACCTTGCCTGCGGGCGCGGGCGGCGTGCGCCCGGGCTTTCGCCGCGCTGCCGGCCCCCGCCGCCTACGATACGAGACGCCGCACGCGCAGAGGAGGGCGACGCATGGCACGACGAACACTGATGGCGCTCCTGCTGGCGCTTCCCGCCGTCGCCCAGGAGGCGCCGCCCGTCGCCGATCCCGCCGCCCCCGCCCCGCTGCTGCCCGGCCAGGCGCTGGGCGTACGCTCGCGGCAGGCGCAGAATGCGGCGCGCGTGGCGGACGTCGTCCTGCTCGTTCCTGATACCGACGCTTTTCTCCAGGCGCTCTCCCTGTGGACGCCGACGCTGCGCTTCCCCATCCTGTTCGAGACGGAGGCCGGCCGCGATGACTGCGCCCGATTCATCCGCGCCTTTGCGCCGCGCCAAGTGCTTCGTTTTCCCACTGAGAAGAATGAAGCAGCGAATCGGGCGACAAGCGCCACGCTGCGCGAGCGCGTCACGGCGGCGCTGCACGCCGCCTGGGACGCTGACGATGAAGACGCGCTGCGCGCGGTGTGGCGCGACGATGAGCGACTTCCGCTGGGCGCCGTGGTGCTGAGCGACAGTGATCCCGCCTGGCCCGCGGCGCTCGCGCTCGCCGCAGGTCGCGGACAACTGCTCCTCTGGTCGGACCTGCCCCGTCAGAGCCTCAACAGCGCCCTGAGCGAGCAGCACCTGCAGCAGCTTGTGGGCGAGATCGGAGAGGGCCTCACCGACAGCGGCTTCGATTTCGCCGCGCTCGGCGATGACATCGACGCCATCACGGTCTGCCTGGGCATCGCGGGCAAGTTCAAGCCGCACGGCGAGGACGGCGCTCTGGCCCTGACCGACATTCTCGGCCGGGGCGAGGGCGCCAGGCGTTTCGCCTACGCCGGCTGGCTCTTTGCTGATGACGAGGCCGACGCCGCCTACCGCGCCATGTGTTCGCTCTTTCTGCACGTCGATTCGGCCCTTTTCTTCGACAGTTACTCCGGCAGCGGCGACTGGGGGCGCTACGCCGTGGACGTCCCCGCGAAGAGACTCGCAGAAGTCGGCATTGACACGCGCATGACCGGCGCGCCCGGGGGCGACTTCGCTGCCTGGCAGTCCCACGCGCGCGGCGGCCTCAACTACGACTTCGTCCATGTCAACACCATGGGCAACCAGTCGGACTTTCAGCTCGCGCGCGGCACGGGCGGCTGGGCCCGCGATGTGCCCGTGCTCAACCACCCCGCCGTCGTCCACTTCATTCACAGTTGGTCCGCCGCCAGCCCGGGCAGCGCCGACGCCCTGGCCGGGCGCTGGCTGGAGCACGGCTGCTATCTCTACGTCGGGGCGGTGCACGAACCGTATCTCGGCGCCTTTCTCACGCCGACCGATCTGGTGAATCGCCTCCTGGCGGGTTTCTCGCTGGGGGCGGCGGTGCGGCGCGACGAAGCGCCGCCCTGGAAGGTGCAACTCATCGGCGATCCCCTGTGGACGCTGGCGCGCGAGGGCGAGCGGACGGCGCCCGAGGCGGTCGACGTGCCCGGTGAGCCGCTGACCGCGTCGCTGAAGACGCACCTGCGCGATCAGGATCTGGTCGCGTCGGTGCATGACCTCGTGCTGCTCGGCCGCGATGCGGACGCGGCGAGGCTCATCGAGGCGGCATTGCGCGACGCGGAGGAGCGTACGGTCCTGCCCGACCTCGCCTGGGCGGGCCTGGGAGCGCTGCATCGGGCCGGCAGCCGTGCAGCCTTCGCCGACGCCTTTACGCTGCTGGGCGAACCGACTGAGGAAGCGTCGCGCGGCGAGCGCTGGCGCCGGGCGCGCGATCTGCTCTGGTCGAAGCTGGGCACGCCCGCGGCAACGGCCAGTGACGAGGAACTGCGCCTGCTCGCGCGTCACCTGCGCTGGCGCCGGCCGGATGTGGACGCGATCCGCATCGCCGAAGCACTGGCGCAGCGCGGACGCAGCGAGGAAGCGCGAGCCCTGCTGCAGCGCGCTGTCTCGCAGTCGGAGGACGAACAGGCGCTGCGCCGCCTGCAAAAGGCGATCGAGCGCCTGTGAGCGCAGAGCGCTCGCGGCGCCGCACCCCGAGCGGTCCACGG
>CAZZPX010000427.1:0-3629 GCA_964655955.1 uncultured Phycisphaerales bacterium
AGCGCCGTGCCCGCCACCGCCCGCGCCCCGATCCGCTCGCGATGCAACACCCTCGCGAAAGGCAGGATGAAGATCGGCGTCAGCGACAGCAGCGTCTGGGCAATCCCCAGCGGTGCGCGGTCACAGGCCATCAGCGACATCCACACGCCGAGGTACGGCCCGACGATGGCGCCCAGGGCCGTGAAGATGTACCCGGCCCGGCGCGTGCCCATACGGCGCAGGGCGTAACGCCGGGTCAGCCGCCTCTGAAAGACGAGGAAGACGGGGATGGCGACGGCGGTGGCGAAGACGAGTCGCACCAGCGTCGCCGCCTCGGGCGCGACGGCGACGCCGCCTTCCACGCCGTGCCCCATCCCCTGCTTGCTGAGCATGAGGCCGCCCGCCTGACAGGCTGCGCCGATGACGGCAAGAATGAGGCCGCGAACGAAGTGCGGCTGGCCGCGCGAGAGGAACGGCCCCGGGGCGACGCGTTCGCCGCCCGCGGGATCCGTGGCAGGATGCTTCGGCTTCTCCAGCAGCACCCACGCCACGCCCACGATGGTAAGAAACATCCCCAGCCACGCCGCCGGCTCCAGCCTTTCGCCCAGCGCCAGGTAGCCGAAGAGCGCGGCGAAGAGCGGTGAGGTGGTCATCATCAGCGTGGTCAGCCGGGGCCCGATGTCGACGAACGCCGTGAAGAAGCACTGATCGCCGATCGCCAGTCCCACCACGCCCGAGAGCGCGAGGAGCAGCACCTGCCCGGCCGGCACGTCGGGGATCCACTGGCCGCTGAGCGCGCGATAGGTCAGCCCCAGCAGCACGACCGCGATGGGGAGGCGAATGGTGTTGACGGCAAGCGAGCCGATCCGCCGCCCCGCCGCCGTGAACAGCAGCGACGTCGCCGTCCAGAAGAGTGCGCCGGCGATCGCGGCGCTGTGTCCAACATAGGGTTCGGCAATGAGCGACATGGCGGCAGAGCATAGCGACATCGCCAGAGCGCCTGCGGGAATAAACAGCGCTCCCGGCGCGTGGATTGAGCGGACTATCATTGCACGGAGATCTCAGACGCATGAAACCCACGCCGAACCTTTGTCGCGCCGTGCTGCCCGCAGTGCTGGCCCTGCCGCTCGCCCTGCCTCTGCTCGGCTGCGCTGAACGCGCATCGACGCAGGCCGACGACATGCCGCAGACGAGCCCGGCGATGTACGCTGGCGAACCCAAGGAGCTCACGGTGAACGAGCAGGCGCAGTCCGACTCGCAGTTCGAAGTCATCAAGACGGATGAGGAGTGGCGCAAGGAACTCACGCCCGAGCAGTACCGCATTCTGCGGCAGCAGGGCACCGAGCGAGCCTTCACCGGCAAGTACTGGAACACGAAGACGCCGGGCAAGTACATCTGCGCCGCCTGCGGCCAGGTGCTCTACGTGTCGGACACGAAGTTCGACTCCGGCTGCGGCTGGCCCAGCTTCTACGATGCGAAGGAAGGGGCCGTGGACACCAGGCCGGACAACAGCCTCGGCATGCAACGGACGGAGATCATCTGCAGCCGCTGCGGCAGCCACCTCGGCCACGTCTTCACCGACGGTCCCGCGCCGACGGGTCTGCGGCACTGCGTCAATTCCGCGTCGCTGGAACTCGTGCCGGAGGGAGGGAACGACAATGACGAATGACGAATGACAAGAAGCGCCGCGCGCCGGCCTTTAGTCCGCCTCGTCATTCCTGATTCGTCATTCTGTTACGCCGCTGCTTCCTCGTAGGCGGGGTTGCGCGAGTCGAGCTTGAGCATGTCGGCGAAGAGGGCGTGCACATCCACGTGATGTTGCAGGCGGGCGAAGCCGCCGCTGCCCCGGCCGACCGCACTAAGCAGCACGTGATCGGAGGTGTGGCTGACGCTGGTCCAGCCGACGCCGATGTGATTGCCCAGCACCTGTCCCAGCACGCCGACCTTGCTGCGGTGGTGGTGGGAGAGTTCCTCGGGCAGTTCATCGTCAAGCAGCGCCGCGCCGATGATCTTCGCTTCGTTCGTGTCGATTTCCAGGCCGAACGCCTCCTTGAGCGTCTTCTGCGTGGCGGCGACGGTGTCGCCGTTCGCGGCGCGCTCCTGGGCGAGGCGTCCCATGACCACCGGGAAAGACGCCTTGAAATTCGCGAGCTTCGCGAAGCACTCCCGCGTGCGCCCGTATCCCGAACCCACGCCGTTCAGCCCCGGATTACTGTTGCCGTGATCCGAGGTGACGACCAGGAGCGTGTCGTCGCTCTGCTGGGTGTAATCGAGCGCGACGGCGATGGCGTCGTCGAAGGCGAGCTGATCGTGCAGCATCGATGCTGCGTCGTTGAGATGCGCTGCGTGATCCACGCGCGCCGCCTCGACCATGAGGAAGAAGCCCTGCGGCGAGGCGTGCAGGCAGCGCAGCGCGAAGCGAGTCATCTCGGCGAGCGTCGGCATGCTGCGGCGCAGCGCCTCGTCCTGGAGATGATCGATCGTGTAGGGGAGCACGTCGTCGGCATAGAGTCCGAGCACGCGATCCGCGGCGCGTCCGAAGTCAACCGCGCCACGGTTGTCGTGGAAGGCGTACCCCTTCGCCTTGTACTGCTCGATCATGTCGACCTTGTCATCGCGGTTCCGGGCGATGAAGCTGTGCCGCCCGCCTCCGAGCAGCACGTCGACGCGATCGAGATAGTCGCTGGCGATCTCGCTCTTCATGCCGCGGCTGCGCTGGCTGGCGGCGAAGCCGCAGGGCGTGCCGCCGCAGATGTGATCCGTCGTCACCAGCCCCGTGCGCACGCCGCGCGCCTGCGCCAGGGCGGCGATCGGGGTCAGCGACGTGCCGTCGGGATACATGTTGACCGCGCCGTTGAAGACGCGCCGGCCGCTCCCCCAGGCGCTGGCGGCGGCGGAAGAGTCTGTGACAGGACCGCTCAGCGATTCCGTCGAGAGCAGCCCGCTCACCAGCGTGCGATCCTGGAGCAGCCGCGTCCACGTCGTGCCCCGCCCGCGCAGCAGGTGCGACAGGGAATCGGCCATGGTGGGCACGCCCATGCTCATGCCGTCCGATATCAGGAAGATGATGTTCCTGGGTCGCTGCGGCGTCAGGACCGCCGGCGCGGCGGGAGCCGCCGCGGGCGTTTCCTGTCCCAGCCCTGAACCCGCGACGGCGCCTCCCGCCAGGGCCGCGCCGCCATAGCGCAACATCTCTCGTCTCGTCACGTTCCTTTGCATGACTGCGATCATATCGGCCCCTCGCGCCGCGGAAAGAACGCTGCATCCGGAAAGATCGCGGTCTAACCGGGCCCTGGCGCTTTCTTTACTTTGAATCGCCGGGCCGGAGCCGGGCAACGGCGCGGGCGGATGGATTCCTCGCGCGTCCCGCCGTACCGTGTCTGCTCCACACGATTTGCAGGAGCAGCGCATGCAGTCAATCCGGACGCTGATGGCGGAGATCATCGACTACGCCGGCCTGTTTCCCCCGGCGAAGCTCGACATGCAGCCGGCAGTGGAGAACTACGCCGCCTACCGCGAAGAACTGACCCGCTTCATCTACCAGACCGGCATGTTCATGCAGCCTGTCTTCAACACCGCCAAGGTCGCGCCGCAACGTGTGGTCTACGCCGAGGGCGAGGACGAGCGCGTGCTGCGCGCCGTGCAGTTCG
>CAZZPX010000428.1:0-3622 GCA_964655955.1 uncultured Phycisphaerales bacterium
CGTCGGCGCCCTGATGTTCGCCGGTAGCTGTTCCTCCATCGACGACTACGGCGGACAGGGCATCACCATCTACAACGTCTTCAACCTCTTCGGCGACCCGACGCTCCGCGTTCGCGGCACCGTCGCCCCGCCCACCGGCATGAAGGTCAGCGGCGGCGACTTCGTCAGCGAAGGCCCCAACGGCGGCCCGTTCACGCCCGCCTCGGCGGAGTACGTTCTCACCAACCACGAGGCTTATCCGCTCGACTTCACCGTCAGCAAGAGCGCCAACTGGCTGACCCTCAGCACCAGCGCCGGCACCATTCCCGCCGGCGACACGGTCAACGTGATCGTCAGCCTCAACGGCAACGCCGACAACCTCGCCAATGGCGAGTACACCGACGTCATCTCCTTCGTGAACACCACGAACCACGACGGCGACACCAACAAGAACGCCAGCCTCACCGTCGGCGTGCCCGTCCCCATCTACCTGTGGGACATGAACACGAATCCCGGCTGGTCCACCCAGGGCCTCTGGGCTTACGGCCAGCCGACCGGACAGGGCGGCAGCTACGGCAACCCGGATCCGACGAGCGGCTACACCGGCTCGAAGGTCTATGGCTACAACCTCAACGGCGACTACGAGGCGTATCTCTCCGAACGTCATCTCACCACGACGGCCATCGACTGCTCCGATCTCATGGACGTGCAGCTCAAGTTCCGTCGCTGGCTCGGCGTCGAACGCAGCTACTACGATCACGCCTACATTCGCGTGAGCACCAACGGCAGCAACTGGACCACGATCTGGGAGAATCCTGACGCCGAGATCGCCGACTCCAGTTGGCAGCTTGTCGAGTTCGACATCTCCGACATCGCCGATCAGCAGTCCACCGTCTACATCCGCTGGACGATGGGCACGACCGATTCGGCGTGGCAGTACTGCGGCTGGAACCTCGACGATGTCGAGATCTGGGGCACGCAGCTCACCGAGCCCTGCCCCGAAGACCTGACCGGCGACGGCTACGTCGGACAGGACGACCTCGGCGTCCTCCTCGCCTCCTATCTCCAGGACGACGGCGGCGACATCGACGGGGACGGCGATACCGATCAGGCCGACCTCGGCGCGCTGCTCGGCATGTACAACCAGGCCTGCCCGTAAGACGGCACGGCGAAGCCCGGATGACTGATCCCCAGGGGCCGGCTGCACAGCCGGCCCCTTTTTCGTTGGCATGCGCCCGGCCCCGGTTTGAGCGGTGGAGCCCGGCGACGTACTGTACGGCCATGATGCTGCGCCTACGCCTCCCAGCCGCTCTGGTCGCTGTCGCGCTCGCCCTCGCTGCGCCGCTCGCGGCGGATGACTTCAAGGTCGGGCCGGACGGCGAGATCATCCAGACGTCCCAGCCCGAGCCGGGGACGCCCGCCGCCTGGCTGGCCGAGATTCGCCGCCTGCTCGCCGAGGGGCAGAACGCCGCCGCCGAGCATGAGGCGCGCAAGTTTGTCAAGAAGTACGACAAGACGCGCGAGCCGCTGCTTCCCGAGGCGATCCTGCTGCACGGCGACGCGCAGATGGCGCGCGGCAACTACTACAAGGCGCTCTTCGATTACGAGCGCATCGCGCGCGAGTTCTACGGGTCGGAGCAGTTTGTCGCCGCACTCGAGCGCGAGTACGAGATCGCGCTCCTCTTCGCCAACGGCTTGAATCGACGCTTCCTCGGCCTGCGGCTCTTCAGCGCCGAAGAGGAGGCGGCGGAACTGCTCATCCTCATCCAGCAGCGCCTTCCCAGCTCGCAGCTCGCGGAGCGCGCCGGCATGGCGCTCGCCGACTACTACTACCGCAAGCGCATGATGCGCCTGGCGATCGACGCCTACGACCTGTTCGTGCGCAACTATCCCAAGTCGCGCGAACGCGCCAAGGCGATGCAGCGCAAGATCTACTCCCACATCGCGACCTTCAAGGGCCCGCAGTTCGACGCCTCGGGACTGGAGAACGCACGCCTGGAGATCCTCGACTTCAAGCAGGAGTTCCCCGTCGTCGCCCGGGAGACCGGCATCGACGATTCACTGATCGGCTGGGTCAACGACAGCGCCGCCAACAAGCTGCTCACCACCGCCCGGTGGTATCTCGAGCAGCAGGACAAGACCAGCGCCCGCTACACGCTCAAGCGTCTGATGAAGCGCTACCCGGACACAACGGCCGGCCGCGAGGCGCTGCGGATCATGCTGTCGCATGGCTGGATCGAAGCCCCGCCCGCCTCGGCCGATGAGTCCGAGGGGCCGGATGACGCCGAAGATGCTGCTGAGGAGGTCGAGCCGTGATGCATTCGCCGCACGCCCGCAGCACCGGCGCCGGTCGTTCGTCGCCCCGGTGTGCGGGCCGCCTGGTCCCGTCGCTGCTCCTGCTCGTCGCGCTCCTGCTGCCGGGCGGCTGCTCGGACCAGGCCGCCGCACTCTATTCCACGGATGCCGCGTACCCCGCGCACGTGCAGAGCGTGGGCGTGGCGCTGTTCGACAACGCCACGTTCGAGCGCGGCCTCGAACGCCGGCTTACCGATGCGGTGATCAAGGAGATCCAGGCGCGGACGCCCTATCGACTGGCCGCGGTGACATCGGCCCAGACGGTCGTCCGCGGCGTGATCACGGACATGGAGCGGATGCGGCTCAGCCGAAATCGCGGCACGGGCCTGGTCGAGGAACTCGGCCTGCGCATCACGGTGAACTTCGAGTGGATCGATGAACGCAGTGGCGAAGTGCTGGCGGCCCGCCGATCTTTTTCCGCAGGCGATGTGATTGTCCCCGCCTCGCCCGTCGGTGAGCCCATAGAATCGGGCATCGACCAGGCGGTGCAGGAGCTGGCGCAGGGCATCGTGGATGCGATGCGCAGCGACTGGTAAGCGCCTGCGACTCAGAAAGGACCGACAGGACAAGCACTTATGGCTGAACGCCCCCCAAGCCCTCCCCAGCCCCCCAACCAGGACCCCGGCGATCGCAAGCCCGGCCCGCCCAACATGCGGATGAGCCGGAATTTCTTCGGCTGGGCCATCGTGGCGCTCTTCATCATCCTCGGCTTCCTGCTCATCTCGCAGATGCAGCCCAAGCCGGATGTCATCAACTGGAACGAGTTCAGCATGCTCTGGGAGGAGGGGAAGGTTCGACCTGACAGCGTCATCGTCCGGGCCGCGACCATCGAGGCGCAGGTCGAGTCCGTGCACGAGCAAGGCGGGCCGGTGCAGGTGGAGATCAGCCCCGCCGCCCGCGAGTACTGGCTGGAGAAGGTGGGGGCGCTCACCGACAACCAGTTCCGCGACAAGGGAGCCCAGTCCGTCTGGTCGCAGTACATCCCGCACTTGCTCATCTGGGGACTGGTGATCTTCGCGATCTACTTCATCTTCTTCCGCTCGCTGCGCAACGTGGGCGGCGGGGGAGGCATGCTGGGGAACTTCGGCAAGAGCAGGCACCGCGTCACCGCCAAGGACTCGACCGGCGTCACCTTCGACGACGTCGCCGGCGTCGAGGAAGCCAAGGAAGAGTGCCAGGAGATCATCGAGTTCCTCCGCGATCCCAAGAAGTTCCAGAAACTCGGCGCCCGCATCCCCCGCGGCGTGCTCATGGTCGGCCAGCCCGGCTGCGGTAAGACGCTCCTTGC
>CAZZPX010000429.1:0-3605 GCA_964655955.1 uncultured Phycisphaerales bacterium
GCCGAAGCGTGAGATCAACACCAATCGGCCGGGCTGCGCGTTGGGATCGAGGATGTCGATCAAACGGCGCAGTTCGTCCGCCTTCATGCTCGGCCCGACCTTCACGCCCACCGGATTGCGGATGCCGCGGATGTACTCGATGTGAGCTCCGTCGAGCGAGCGCGTGCGATCGCCGATCCAGGGCAGATGCGTGGTCAGGTTGTAGTATCCCTGACGCCGGGGCACCTGCCGCGTCTGGGCCGACTCGTAGAGCAGGTTCAGCGCTTCGTGGCTGCAGAAGAATTCGACGCGCGCCAGCTCGTGAAAGGCGCTCTCGCCGATCGCCTCCATGAAGCGCAGCGCCTCGGAGAGATGCCGCAGCGTCGTCTCATACTTCTCGCGCACTTCCGGCGCGACGTGCTCCTGCTGCAGGAACGCCAGGTCCCAGTACTCCGGATGCCGCAGGTCGGCAAAACCGCTCTCGGTGAGGCTGCGGATGAAGTTCAGCGTCAGGGCTGCATGCATGTAGCCCTGCACCATGTTGAAGGGGTCCGGCCGTCGCGCCGATTCGCTGAAATCAGACTGGTTGATGAGATCACCGCGATAGCTGGGCAGCGTCACCCCGTCCTTCGTCTCGGTGTCGCAGGAGCGCGGCTTGGCGTACTGGCCGGCGATGCGGCCGATGCGAATGATCGGCCGGCGCAGCCCGTGTGTCAGCACCAGCGACATCTTCAGCATGATCTTGAGCTTGCTGGTGATGATGTCCGGCCGGCAGTCGGCGAGCGTCTCGGCACAGTCGCCGCCCTGCAGTACGAAGCGCTTGCCCAGCGCCGCCTCCGCGAGTTGCTCGCGCAACTCCTCGATGCCCCACCTCGTCGCCAGCGGGGGAAAGGTGCGCAGCCGCTCGGACGCGTGTGCGACCGGCTCCCGGTCGGGGTAGACCACCTGCTGTGCCGCCAGGCGCTTCCGCCAGGACTCCGGCGACCACTCTTCCGCTTGCACAGCCACGCCATTCTCCTTCACCGTCATGCCGGCTCCTCGATTCACAGCGGCCGCACCCGCGGGGCGCGACCAGGGTTGCCTCAGTTGCGCGCGCCGCCCGCGCCTGCGGATGCAGGCCCTTGAACGCCGACCAGCATCGTCCACCAGCGCGCGTTCAGGGCTGCGAGGCTCTCTGCATCCAGGCGTCCGTCGGTGCGGCTGATGATGACCTCGGCAATGACGTTTCCGCCTTGGAGGATGAGCACCGAAACGATCGGCCGCTCCTCCGTTGCCGGATCGATCCAGCCGCTGAAGTTCGGCAGCGACACCGGTCGAGGCGCGTGCCAGTTGCCTCGTCCGAGCTGCCTCGACTCGCAGCGCACGCGCAGCAGTTCGAAGGCGCTCTGGGCGACTGACACGGGCTGGCGCGGACGCGCCACGTCATCACGAACAACGCCCACGCCGGCGCTGAAGAGATGCTCCACCAGCGCCCGGTCGGTTCCGCGCTCGGGCGCTTGCAGAAACGGGGACTGGCGAATCGCCTCAACCAGACCCGCCTGCCAGGGCGCGTCAAGCGGCTGCAGGAACTCGGCACGCAGTTCAGCGTTGGCGATCGAGTCCACGACATAGCGCATGCCGGCCAACTCCACGACGCGCGCGCCAAGCTGCCAGGCGTCGCTCGGAGGACGCAGACTCACGGGCCCGACGGTGCGCGGGGGATCGAGCGGCACGGTCTCGAGATCGGCGGGATCGATGGGCAGCGGCTCACCGGCGGCGAGGTACCCCTCGAAGCTCGCCAGCCGCTCTTCGATCTGGGCGCGGATCACCTGGTCGCGGTGACGCCGCGCAGAGAGAAAGAGCACGGCGATGCAGAGCAGGGCCGTCAGCACCGTGAGGCCGACCGCCAGGCCGGAACGCCTGGGCTGGGCCTGGCCCTCGGGGACGGGTTGTACGTGCTTGCCAGTCATATGGGCGTATCCGGGCGCGGGGGGTCACAGGTCGTATCGGTCAGTCGATCCTGCCAGTCTACCAGCAGCTTGCCTGCCAGCTTGGCACCCGCAGGGTAGGCGCTGTCGCCTGCTGGCAGACGGACGTTCCCGGCGTCGGCCCCGAAATACCGCCGAGGCAGCCGGTTAGCGAGGTCCTGCACGGTCCTGACGGCCTGGTGCCGATCGGCACCCGCTTTGCATCCGCTCAGAGCGAGATGATGGATGCGCGCTCACAATCCGGTCGACTCGGGCGGCTGAACCTGCTGCTCTCCGAACCGCAGGAGCCCGCCCCCACCTGGGCCCAGCAGATGCCACGCCTGCTCGAGCCGCTCGGGATCAGCGCGCTGCTGGCCCGCAACGTCCGGGAGGCAGCCCGCTTCATTCAGGTCGAGCCGATCCATATTGCAGTGGTCGACATGTCGATCCCGCTGGACGAGGCGGGACATCCCCGGCTGCAGACGGAGCCCGCGGGAACGCGCGTGCTGCACCTGCTGGCCCGCCTGGACTCGCCGCCTCCCACCGTGCTGGTGCGCGACCGTCGTGCCCCGCGCGAATCGGCGCGGCAACTGTGCGACGCGCTGCAGGCGGGGGCGTTCGCCGTCATCGACCGCCCCGTCAATCTCGAGATCCTTCTAGAAACCATGCGGCGAGCCGTTCGCCGCTTCTACGCCGACGCCTGGCCGGATTCGCCCGGCCGTCGCGGATAAGCATCACACCCTGCTTCGCACGCCGCGAAGCTGCAGAGAACGGAGACAGGAAACATGAAGGTTCGTCCACTCGGCGACAAGATCATCGTCAAGCGTGCAGAGGCCGAGACCAAGACCGAGGCCGGCATCTACCTTCCCGAATCCGCCAAGGACAAGCCGAAGCGCGGCAAGGTCGAGGCCGTCGGCGAAGGCAAACTCAACGAGGAGACCGGCAAGCACATTCCCCTCTCCGTGAAGAAGGGCGACGAGGTGCTCTTCACCTCGTATGCGGGCACGGAGATCAAGATCGACGGCGTTGACTATCTCATCATGAACGAGAGCGAAGTGCTCGCTATCATCGATTAAGGCTGCTCATGACTGCTCGCGAACTTCGCCAGGCGCTGGGCGAACTGGACGGCACGCGCGATCTGACGGTGCACTTCTCGCAGACCTCACCGGAGTCGGCGACGCTGCTTGTCATCCGCGCCATGCTCGTCCCCGAAGAGGAAGACCATCTCGTCAAGGTCACCGACGGACACGCCGTCTACCTCCTCGACGCGGAGCGCGTCGTCTGGCTGAAGATCGGCATCACCCAACTCACCTGACCGCGCGGGTTCAATCCCCCCGCCGGCCGATTCCACGGACAAAGGAACCTCAACCATGGCTGCTAAGCAAATCGCATTCGATCAGGACGCCCGCGAGCGCATCCTGCACGGCATCAAGAAACTCTCCAAGGCCGTCAAGGTCACGCTCGGACCGTCCGGCCGCGTCGTCATCCTCGAGAAATCCTTCGGCGCCCCCACCGTCACCAAGGACGGCGTGACCGTCGCCAAGGAAATCGAACTCGACGACCCCTACGAGAACATGGGCGCCCAGATGGTTAAGGAAGTCGCCAGCAAGTCATCCAAGGACGCGGGCGACGGCACCACCACCGCCACCATCTACGCCGAAGCCATCTTCACCGAAGGCC
>CAZZPX010000430.1:0-3601 GCA_964655955.1 uncultured Phycisphaerales bacterium
GTAAACAGTCTGCAGGCGCGTCACGATAGCACCCGGCAGGTCCGCCTGACAGGGCCCGCTCGGGGACCGCGACGGCAAAAAAGACAACCGGTCGGCTCGCGGGAGCCGACCGGCTGATGGTGACATCAAGTGCGTGCGGATGGGTGTCGTCAGATCATGAGCTGCCACTGGAAGCGGAGGAAGATCTGGCCGTCTTCGCCGTCGGCATCGACTTCGATGCCGCGCGAGTCGCTGGCGAAGAGGGGCGTGATCTCCTCGGTGGCGAAACCGACGTCGGCGGTGAGCTTGTTCACCTGACCGTTCAGGTAGTAGTTCATGCCGAAGGTGAAGAGCATGGGCTCGTCGCCGCTGTAGCCGTCGATGTCGAAGTATTCCCAGCGGCCGAACAGTTCCATGTCATCGGTGAAGTAGAAGCCGCCCTGGGCGAGGTAGCCGTAGCTGTCGGTGTCGCTGGCGCCGGCTTCCCCGGAGACGTGCTGCCCGAAGATGGCGCCGTAGAGGTTGGCGCCCTGGAATTCGGCCTGGGCGTCGACGGTCCAGGCGAAGAGGTCGGGGCCGTTCTTCAGGCCGCTCCCCGCCGTGGCGCCGTCGCCCACATCGCCGTCCTGCCAGTGCGCGGCGCCGCCGACGCGGAGGCCGTTGTCACTGGAATTGTCGGAGGTGAAGCTGTGGAACTGGGCGGGGTCGCCGTAGATCACATAGTCGGCGCGGCCGGTGAGGGCGAAGTCGACCATGTCGTCGTTCCAGTCTGTATTGACCGCGTTGGCGCCGTCGGTGATGCCGCCGATGAGCGTCAAGTTTTCGACGCCGCTGTAGATCAGGGCGACGCCCTGGGTGCGGCCTGCGCCGAAGAGACGCTCAACGGTCGAACGCTCCACGGCGAGTTGGTTGGTGGCGCCGACGCCGAAGAATTCCCAGCCGAACGGCGTGGGCATCTGGCCGACACGCAGCGTCATGTCCTGCTCGAAGTCCCAGTCGAAGTAGGCGTCGAGCAGCGTGAACACGCCGTCGCTGCCGAAGTCGGCGAGGAACTTGTAGTCGATCTCGCCAAAGAGGCGGCCGCTCATGATGAAGCGGTTGCGGGCGAACTCGAAGCCCTCGCTCGTGCCGTCAACGTTGCGGTACTCGGTGATGGTGGGCGAGGAGAAGGGATCGGTGGGGTCGTAGTCCGGATTGGCGACCGAGAAGGCCCGACCCATGGAATCATCGTTCTGGTGGTTGTAGACGAAGCGGAACTGCGTGTAGGCGCAGACGTTCAGCGTGTTGTTGCCGCCCTCGTCAGACAGGCCAAATCCCTTGCCGGGGCCGTTGTACCCGACCGTGGCCGGGCCGCCCAGGTAGAAGGAGCGGTTGGCGGCGTCAGCGGCGGCGGCGGCGGTCAGGTTGTTGATCGCCTCCTGACGCTGCTCCTGGGCGTACTCCGCCCGAGCCTGCTGCAGTTGCGACTCCAGGGCCGCGATCTCCTCCGCCTTGTTCGTGTCGGCGAAAGCGCTCCCGGCGAGCAGAGCCACCAGCCCAGCTCCACTCAGAGCCTTCAAACATTCGATTCTCATCGACATTGCGAAATTCCTTTCACCCTTGTGGTGCTGCGTTGTGTGGGGGACCCATCCGCTACGTCGCGCTTGGCACCTGTCGTTTGATGTGTGTGTCAGCCAATCTTCACTGGTCACGCCGATTCGGTTAGGTAGCACATACTAGCAGATATCGGCATCGTGTGCCCCATCACCCAAAAAACCGCAAATTCTGGTAAGAGTCGTCCATCCTTGAAGTTGTGAGGGGAATACCTTCTTGCCTGGCGTCTGATTCGCCGTGCCCGGGCCGGCATGCCCCGGGGCTCGTCGCTGCGCCGGCCTCTCGCCGCGCAACGCCCATCCACCGGGTTGTGCAGGCATCGACTTCCGATCGATCCTCCGCTGCAGAGAACACGCCGCGCCGGACTCCGCCGACGCACAACTTCCAATCTCGCCATCGCCCGGACCTCCATAGGACCCGGGCAGCGTGCCGACCAGCGTACCCAATCGCGGCGCGGCCAGCAATGTCAAGCCGACAGCCGGGCCGCGGGCGGGCACTCGTTCGCCCTCTCTGGACGATCCACTTCTATCGGTTATCCGACGTTGCGGGCTTGAACCTTGCTGTCCGGGCTGTCGCTCCGCGCCACGGGGCGCCCGTCTCGCCGCGCCGCGGCAGGCGCCTTGGGCCGCCAAGGCTTCCCGCCGTATTGATGCTGAACCACCCGCGTCGTAGACTCGTATCCGTGGCGCAGGGGACACGTGTCCGCCTTTCGTCACCCTTGTCGCCGAGGTAGGGTTGCCGCCGCATGGCCAGCCGACCGGATCGCACCTTCACCGCCGATTTCAAGCGGTTCTTCGTGCGCGGCCTGGGCATCCTGCTTCCCTCCGTGCTCACGCTCTGGCTGCTGGTCACCGCCTACCGCTTCGTCGACACCAACGTCGGCGAACCGATCAACCAGGCGATCCGCTTCGGCGTCCTCCAGACCATCCCCAGGGTCGTCGACCTCGATGAGCCGGGCGCCCGGCTCCCCGAGTGGTTCGTCGTCACGCCGGAGCTCATCGAACAGGAGCGGCGACTGCGGCGGGAGCAGAATCTCCCCCAGCTTTCCGACGAACGCCTGCGCGCCACTCTGCGCGGCCGGTCCTTCAAGCACTGGTGGGACGAGCACTGGTACCTGCGCATCGTGGGCATGCTTGTCGCCATCGTCCTCATCTATCTGGCGGGGGTGATGCTGGGCGGCTACATCGGCAGGCGCATCTATCTCGAGATCGAGGACTTCTTCACCCGCCTCCCCGTGGTCAAACAGGTCTATCCCTCCGTCAAACGCGTCGTCGAGTTCCTCTTTGGCGAGCAGTCCGTACGCTTCAACCGCGTGGTGCTCGTCGAGTACCCCCGGCGCGGCCTGTGGTCGCTGGGGCTGGTCACCGGGCCCGCCATGCGGGCGATCGAGAAGCACGATCCCTCTGACTACCTGACCGTCTTTATCCCCAGTTCCCCCACGCCGGTCACGGGGTACACCATCACGGTGCGGCAGAACGAGACGATCGAGCTGGACATCTCGATTGACGACGCGCTGCGCTTCACCGTGTCGGGCGGCGTCGTGCTGCCCGGGTCTCAGCAGGCGTCGAGGCAGCCAAGTATGCTGAGGGACGATGAGGGCTGGAATGAGGGCGTTGCCATGTGGACCGACGATGAGGAAGATGGGAATGATTCAAAGTCCCGTCCCGGGGCGGGAGCGGAGTCGGCCGAGGAGCGAGAGCCCGAGCAGCGAGAGTAGATTCGCAGGCGATCCCGGCTCACCCTTTCGCAGCAAGGAGGAACGATGCGGATTGACGTCAGCGCCAGGCACATGCAACTCACGGACGCCATCAGCGAATACGCAGAGAAACGCGCGCAGAAGCTGACCAAGTACTTCGATCGCATCCAGCAGATCGACATCATCGTCGACCAGGAGGATCGCGAGTTCGTCGTGGAGATGCAGGTGCACGTGGAGCACCACGAGGCCTTCGTGGGAAAAACCAGGGATCCGGACGTCTATGCCTGCATCGACGCCGTCGTCGATAAGCTGGCGCGCCAGGTCACGGATCAC
>CAZZPX010000431.1:0-3597 GCA_964655955.1 uncultured Phycisphaerales bacterium
GGCAACGCGCCGCTTCGCCTGCGATTGCCAGGGCAACTTCTTCGTGCTCGACGATCTGGCCGGCGCCCGCCAAAGATGCGGCGCCGAGCGCCACGATGATGTAGATCAGCACCACGGAGATGATGGCGCTGAGAAGGGCCCGGCGCAAGGTCTGCTTCGGGTCGCGGATGTCGTCGTAGTCGTACGTGAGCAACTGGAACCCCTCGTAGGCCATGAAGATGGAAGCGGCACCGAGCAATGCGCCGGCCCAGCCTCCGGGCGAGGCTTCGTCATAACGCAGGTCGTCGGGTGCGAAGAGCGCCAAACCGTAGAGCGCCAGGCCCACCAGCACCGCCACCTTGCCCCAGACCGTGATGATCTCCAGCCACGAGGCGTCGCCGACCGAGCGGAGGTTGACCAGGAGCAGGGCGATGACGACGCCGCCTGCCAGCGCACGTGCCATCCAGGCAGGTAGCGACGCGACATTGGCGGTGTAGTGGCCGAACGTGAAGGCGTAGACGGAGATGGTGAGGATGTAGCCGACGATGAGCACCCAGGAAAGCGATCCCGCAATGTTCTTCAGCTTCTCCTCGCGCAGGAATGTGAAGGCGCCGCCTCCCTCGCCGAACTTGGCTGCGAGCTGCACGTAACTGTGCCCGGTGGCGAGGGCGATGAGGCCGGCAATGGTGAGGCTGACCCAGGCCCAGGCTCCAGCGAGGCTGATGACGAGCCCAAGGACGGAGAAGATGCCGCCGCCCACCATGCCGCCGACCGCCATCGACCAGGTGGCGTTGAAGCCCATCTGGTCCTTGTCGGACGTCGCTGCGCGTCCACCATTCACGCCTGACATCGAAGCCGTCTCCTCTGAACGATGCTAGGCAGAGCACGTCACGAGGCTCTGCGGCGCAATCCGTCGCCGCGCATGGTCACGGCTTGATTACGGTGATGATTGATGCGAGGCGTGCCGCGGAGCGTGTGCTGCAGCAGTCTCATTACGGCTGGCAATTGGACAGATGCATCTTCAATGTTCGCTTTCCGTGGCGCGGCTTTTCCTCGAACTTCCTAGGATTCTCCTTGCTTCGAGGCGGAGTGCCGCTATTAATCCGCTTCAGTCCGCAAGTTCTTTCCCGAACCTGCCTTATGTGCATGCCTCACGCGATCCGGTTCTGCACAGAATCATCCGCTTCCGGCGTGTCCGAAGACTGCTTTGCCCTTCCGGAGGAGAAGAGAATGACCCGTGATCAGTTCGCTCTCGCTGTCGCCGCACTCACCCTTGCCGGCAACACCGCATTAGCCCAATATGTCGATTGGTCGCAGGTGACGCTCGACGGCGATAACCCCTACACCTTCACCGACGCTGCCCTCGGTGACGTCACCATCACGTACAGCGGCAACTACAAACTGCCCGGCGTGATCTGGAACTTCGGTTCCCAGGCGCTGCTTGGCCTGGGCGAGAACGGGCAGGGCTCCGGCACTGTCACCGTCTCCTGGACACAGCCGCTCGTCTCGCTCAACGTGCAGATGTGGGACCTCGATCTGGGCGAGTTCGATCTAATCTACGTGCCGGACGGCGTCGAATTGACGCTCATCGCGGACAATCCGCTTACCGGCACGGACGAACTCATCGGCAACAAGATGACCGGGGCCGGCGGCGACCTGCCCAACGGCAACACCAACAACTACGCCGAAGTGCAGATGTCCGGTGCCGCTTTCACTCAGTTCGCCATCGAGTTCCAGCGTCCGGGCAACAACAGCGGCGGCCACGCCCTGGGCATGGGCGAAGCGGTCGTGCCCGCGCCCGCCACGCTGGCGCTGCTCGGGTTGGGCGGTCTGTGCGCACGGTCGCGTCGCCGGTAGACCTACCGCAGCCCTCACGTCACCTGCGAAGAGTTGGGGGCGACCACTCTCCAGCCTGAGTGACTCCTTGCCCCACCTCGCCGCGCCTGCGCCCATGTCGGGATAACGCGGTGGTGGTACGATGCGCCGGTTGGAGTGGCTGAGTCCGGCACCGGGAGGCCTCGGTGAAGTACGCTTCCAAGGCAGACGTGCTCGAGCAGATCGAGACGGAACACGCCCGATTCGTCGAGATCATCGACGCGTTGCCGAGCCGGCAGCGAACCGAGCCGGGCGTCTGGGGCGAGGGCTGGACTGTGATAGATTTGGTCGCGCACCTGACGGAGTGGGAGCAGATGTTCCTCCGCTGGCATCGCGCGGAGCTGGCGGGCGAGCAGCCGGACATGCCGGCGCCGGGTTATCGGTGGAGCGAGACGCCGCGGCTGAATCACGAGATCTGGCGGAAACACAAGAACGACTCGTGGAAGAAGGTGCGAGCCGCCTTCGATGCCTCATATGCGGAGATCCTGTCGCTGGCGAAGGGTCTGAGCGAGGAAGAGTTGCTCGAGCCGGGCCACTTCGCCTGGACGAAGAAGAACCCGCTGACGACGTATCTCGGCGCGAACACGGCGAGCCACTACCGCACGGCTGCCAAGATTTTGAAGCGCTGGCAACGCCGGCGGGCGCAAGACGGATGAGGTGGGCAGCGCGGGCCGACCGTCGCTCGCGCACGGATTGCATAAACGTCGGCATGCTATATGGATGCACCAGGTCCGAGGCACGCTGGAGTGGCTCAGAAGCTCAACGGACAGACTCGTCCACGACTTACATGACCCATCGCATGTACGCCCATGCACTGCCGAATCGAAGAGAATTTCGTTGCGGCGAGGTGGAATCACTTTAGACTCGTGCAGCCTGAGCAACTCGTCGCCTTCGCTTGTGCCATTCTCCAGATGACGGGCGCACCGGGTGAGGCGGTCGACTCCACCTAACCGTCAGATCAGCGCGAATGACGGTGCGGCCGGTCTGTTGTGCGCCTGCCGACTGCATCGTCTGTTGACATCTCAGACCCGCTCAGCTGCCTGAAAGAGCACCGTGTGGCACAGTAATCGGAAAGGACGCTCCCGCATCTCCCACAGGTATGCCAAGCTGCAGCAGGCGCCGCAACGCCGGACCGCCCCGTGAGCGAAGGAGAATTATATGCTTCGTCCGATTCTAGTGATAGGTGCGCTGATTGGCGTAGTCGGTGCGGCAATCTACTTGGGTGCAATGTACCTTTGGCTTCGAGGCGAGGAGGATCCGCGCGAGGATCACCCGGCGTTCGTCGATTGGCCGGCGCGTTACGGCGATGAGTATATCTCGTCAGTGAGCCTCAGCCCGTCCCCCAGTCCATATCGCGCCGAGAGCGGACATGTGATCGGAGGCGACCCCTGCCTTGAGGTTGGGCTGGTGCTGGAAGTGCGTGAAGGCGTGACGACAACTCCCATCACGAAGGCACGCGTCGAATGGAAGACGAAACCGTGGTGGGGAAATGAAGAAGACTGGCCCATGGAGTGGGAGAGCGCCGGCTCAACGGTGGAGATCATGACGGGCGGTTACGGCTGGATGGAGGCGCTGCTGCCGCAGAGCGGCAGGCTGCGGCTTACCTACAACTGGCCCTGGGGGAACGACTGGAACTGGGCCGACAAAGTGCGCTATCGATTCCGCATTACGACTTTGTCGCCAGAGGGGACGGAAGAGTTCGTCCCCTCCGTCAAAGAGGAATTCATCACCTGCGGTACACCG
>CAZZPX010000432.1:0-3592 GCA_964655955.1 uncultured Phycisphaerales bacterium
GGCCAGGGGCTCTCCGTCGCGGCCGGACTCGCCCAGGCGGCGAAGCTGGACGGCATCGACCGGCGCATCTACTGCATCATCGGCGACGGCGAGGCGCGCGAAGGACAGATCTGGGAGGCGATCGACTTCATCGCCGACTTCAAGCTCACCAACGTCCTGCCCATCTTCAACTGCAATGACTACGGCCAGTCCGACCGCGTCAGCCCGCAGCAGGCGCCTGATACGCTGAAGCGGAAGCTCGAGGCGGCGGGATTCCAGGTCACCGAGATCGACGGCCACGATCCAGATGCGATCAAGCAGGCGCTCGATCACTACGTCAAACACGTCGGCGGCGAACAGCCCATGGCGCTCGTCGCCCGCACCGTCAAGGGCTGGGGCTCGCGCATCCTGCACGGCGCCGGCTGGCACGGCAAACCGCTCAAGCAGGACCAGCTCGAGAAGGTCAAGGAGGAACTCGCCACCAAGCGCATCGAACTGGCGAGCGGACTCTCCGCCAAGGAGACGTTCATCATCCAGCCTCCCGTGGAAGCCCCGGCCCGCCCGCAGCCGACCGGCGAACTGCCCGACTTCAGCGAAACCCTCGCCAAGGCTGACATGGGCCACCTGCGCTCCATGGCGACGCGCAAGGCATACGGCGTGGCGCTGCGCTCCCTGGGCAAGGTCAATCCCAACATCGTCGTGCTCGATGCGGACACGAAGAACTCCACCTTCGCCGAGACCTTCGCCAACGATGCGCACCTCGCCGAGCGCTACTTCGAAGGACGCATCGCCGAGCAGAATCTCATCTCGACCGCTGCCGGACTTTCTGCGGGCGGCAAGATCCCCTTCGTTTCCAGCTTCGCCAAGTTCTTCGGCCGCACCTATGACCAGATCGAGATGGCGATCTACAGCGGCGCCAACGTGAAGGTCGTCGGTTCGCACTCAGGCATCAGCCTCGGCCCGGACGGCCCGAGCCAGATGGGCCTCTCCGATGTCGCCTTCTTCCGCGCCTTCACCACGATGAAGGATCACCGCGGCAACCCCGGCTGCTACCTGCTTCAGCCCTCCGACGCCTTCGCCGCCTACGCCCTCACCGAGGTCATGGCCGAGTACGAAGGCTTCTGCTACATGCGGACGCTCCGCCCGGATGTCGAGTTTCTGTACAGCGACAGCACCGTTTTCAACCTGGGCGGCATGGAAGTGCTCACCGAGGGTCGGGATCTGCTGCTCGTCGCCTCGGGCTACATGGTGCACGAGGCGAACCGGGCCCTCGACGCCCTCGACCAGGCGGGCATCAACGCCACGCTCGTCGACCTGTACTCGCTGCCCTTCGACACCGAGCAGCTTCTCGATCTTGCCCAGGAAAACAACGGCATGATCATGACGCTGGAGGACAACTACGGCGGCGGCTTCGGGGCGGCGGTCGCCGACGCCCTCACCGAGGACGGCGGCTCCTTCACGCTCAAGCAGCTCTACGTCAAGCGCGTCCCCAAGTCGGCGCGGACGGCTGCGGAACTGATGACGATGTGCGGTTTGTCGGCCGACGACATCGTCCGCGAAGCGGGCGAACTGCTCGAAGTCGCAACCGTGTAACCGCGCAACGAAGCGCATCGGCCATCCGTTAAGCCGCGACGCGCAGCGGAGCGCTCAGGCCCCGCAGCGCGGCATGGTCGCGCGATCTTGGGGCGCCCTCTGCTACCGCGCCTCGACCTGAAGCCCCCCGCGCTCGCATCGGAAGCGCCTCCGCCCGCCGCTACAATCCTGCCGTGTCGCCCGCCGCTGACAAGCTGACCGACGCCTCCGCCGACACGCGCCACCCGCTGGTGCGGCTGCTCAGCTACGCCCGCTCCTTTCGCCGCGACATCGCCCTCGCCTCAGTCTGCAGCGTGCTCAACAAGCTCTTCGATCTGGCGCCGCCCGCGCTGATCGGGGCGGCGGTGGACATCGTCGTGCGCCAGGAGAACTCCATCTTCGCCCGACTCGGCGTGGTCGATGTGAAGCAGCAACTCTGGCTCCTCGCCGCCCTCACGCTCATCATCTGGATCCTCGAATCCGTCTTCGAGTACCTCTTCGGCATCATGTGGCGCAACCTGGCGCAGCGGCTCGAACACGAGATGCGCCTCGACGCTTACCGCCACGTCGGCACGCTCGAGCTGCGCTACTTCGAGGATCGCAGCACCGGCGGACTCATGTCGATCCTCTCTGACGACGTGAATCAGCTCGAACGCTTTCTCGACGGCGGGGCCAACGATCTCCTGCAGGTCTGCACCACGGTCGTCGTCGTCACCATCGCCTTCTTCCTGCTCGCGCCGCAGGTCGCCGCCCTGGCGATGCTGCCCCTGCCCTTCGTCATCTGGGGATCACTCTACTTCCAGAAGCGCATCGGCCCACGCTACGCCGACGTGCGCGAAAGGGTCGGCGACCTCAACGGCCAACTCGCCAACAACATCTCCGGCATCGCCACCATCAAGAGCTTCTGCGCCCAGGAGTACGAAGCCGGACGCATGGAAGGGCTCAGTGAGGCGTATCGCGTCAGCAACCGCCGGGCGATTCAGCTCAGCGCCGCCTTCTCGCCGCTCATCCGCATGGTGATCGTCGTTGGTTTCACGGCGACGCTGGTGCTGGGTGGCTACTTCGCGCTGGATGGCCGCCTCTCCGTCGGGGCGTACAGCGTCATGGTCTTTCTCACGCAGCGCCTGCTCTGGCCGCTCACGCGCCTGGGGCAGACGCTCGATCTGTATCAGCGCGCGATGGCCTCGACGAATCGCATCCTGAACCTGCTCGACACGCAGCCGACGGTGACCGACGGGCCGCTGCAACTCGCGCCCGGCGAAGTCGAGGGCGAGATCAGGTTCGACCACGTCAGCTTCGCCTATCACCCCGGCAAGCCGATTATCCGCGACGTATCGCTGCACTTTCCCGCGGGTGAAGAGTCGGCGATCGTCGGCGCAACCGGCTCGGGCAAGACCACGATCATCAAGCTCCTGCTGCGCTTCTACGAAACCGACTCCGCAGGCGAGCTGCGAACCGGCCGCATTGAACTGGACGGGCGCGAGGTGCGCGAACTGACGCTTGAGAGCCTGCATACCTCCGTGGCCCTGGTCAGCCAGGATACGTTTCTCTTTCACGGCACGGTGAAGCAGAACATCGCCTACGGCCTCGCCAGCGGCCCGGATCACAATCCCGACGCCATCGAGATGCAGCGCATCATCGAGGCAGCGAAGGCGGCAGAGGCCCACGAGTTCATCATCGACCTGCCGCAGGGTTACGACACGCTCATCGGCGAGCGCGGGCAGAAGTTGAGCGGCGGGCAACGGCAGCGCCTCAGCATGGCGCGCGCCATCCTCAAAGATGCGCCGATACTCATCCTCGATGAAGCCACCTCATCCGTCGACAACGAAACCGAGGCGGCGATTCAGCGCTCGCTGCAGCGCGTCGCACGGGATCGCACGACGATCGTCATCGCACATCGCCTCTCGACCGTGCGCCGCGCTGATCGGATCTACGTGCTCGACAAGGGCCGCGTCTGCGAAGTCGGCAGGCACGACGACCTCCTCGAGCGAGACGGCCTGTATGCAAGCCTGTGGAAAGTGCAGACCGGCGAGGTGCTGGC
>CAZZPX010000433.1:0-3589 GCA_964655955.1 uncultured Phycisphaerales bacterium
TGGGCCGCCTCGATCTCCGCCAGTTCCTTCAGGAGCGCATCGAACTCGCGGTCCGACATGATCGGCGCAGCGTCCACGTAGTAGGCGCGGTTGGCGCGATTCAGCAGCTCACGCAGTTCGGCGGCTCGCCTGGCGGAATCCTGCTTGCTCATGCGGGGAAGTGTACCGCTGCGGCAACGCCCAGGGCTGCGGCGAAAGGTCCGCCCGTGCCCACGCGCAGCTCCCACTCGGCGGGCGCCGCGGGAGAGAGCCCGTCGCTCACAAGCTCGTGCAGCAGGGCCAGGGCGGGTCGCAGTTCGACGCCGACGCCGCCGAGCAGGATGAGCCACCGCGGACGGTACAGCACGAGCAGGATGCGCAGCGCACGGGCGAGGGCGCGAAGAGCCGGCTGGGCGGCTGCGTGGCGGGTCCAGCCGGGATCGCTCGTGGGCACGCCCGCGCGCTGCAGCGCGCGAAAGCCAATGTAGGCTTCGAGCGCCCCGCGGCCGGCCCCGGGCGTGGCGGGCGCATCGGGGTCGCCGCCGCTCACGTCGATGTGGCCGAAGTGGCCCGGCGTGCCGCGGGTGATGAGGAGGGGCTCGCCGTCGTCGAGGATCGCCCCGCCGACACCCGTGCCGAGCGTGAGGTAGAGAGCGCGGCCTGGGAGCGGCTGGCGGGCATGATCGCCGCGGGCGGCGGCAAGCGTATCGGTCATGAGGTGGACGGGGCCTGCGAGGGAAAGAGTTTCGCGGAGCCAGGCGCGCAGATTTACGCCGACGAGGCATCGCAGGTTGGCGGCGGCTGCCAGCGTCCGGTCATCGTCGAGCGGGCCGGGGAGCGCAAGGGCGGCGGCGGTGATCCGCTCAGGCGGGACTACCCAGGGCGGCGCTGCGCTCCGCCCCGGCATGGGTGGGGGCTCTGCGTTCGTCACGCGCGCCAGGGCGTGGCGCACGTGCCGCGTCAGTTCGTCGAGCGTCGGGTGTTCGTAGAGGTCGCTCCTGGCGGTGCGGGGCGCGGCGTCGCCGACGAGCAGGGCCGCCTTGACGGCTGTGCCGCCGATGTCAATGCCGAGCGAGATGCGCGTGTCGCCGATCATGAAGACAGGTGCAGCCTGAGATCAGTATCGCGACTGCCAGAGGCGCCTGACCACATCGAGGCGCATCTCGCGCAGGCGCTGGGCCGCGGCGGATCTGTCCTGCTCGGGGTTGGCGCTGAGAAAGAACGACTCATACGCGAAGAGGGCCGCTCCCGCTGCAGGCGTCGCAGCCGCCTGGCGCAGTTGCGCTGCAAGCTCCTCCGGTTCGTCGCACTTGTAAGCGCCGATGCCCGGAATTAGCGTCGCCTGCCCGCGCACCTCGAGCACGCGCGTCAGCTCGCGCTGAAACACAGCCGGATCGTCGGTGTAGAGCATCGGGCAGGCGAGATCGAGCCAGCCGTTGCTCAGCCAGCTCTCGTAGTCCTGCAGGTAGGTGCGCTTGCCCACATCGGGATCGCGCCACACTGCGGCGGAATAGATGATGCCCGGCCGCTCCGCCTTGATGGCGCCGCGAATGCCGCGCACCAGGTCGGAGATGCGGCCGCGGATGAAGAGGCGATAGGTGGCGGGAGATTCGACGGCATTCAGCCCCGTCGCCTGGTGAAACGCCGCGTGCGAGCGCGGGTCGTGCGGGTAGCGATCTCCGCCTGCCGACTCGGAGACGAAGCGAATGTAATCGAGGTGGAGCCCGTCCACCGGGTAGCGGCGAACGATATCGCGCGCGATCTTGATGATGTACTCCTGCACCTCCGCGAAGATCGGATTCACCGTCACGTAATGCTCGTTGAGCGGCTGGGGCTGGCCCGCGGCGTCATAGAGGCGCCACTGCGGCTGGGTGTAATACAGATGCGCCCGGCTCCGCGGCGGCGTGACATCCTTCCACAGGGGCATGACGTTGAACCAGGCGTGCAGGCGCATCCCCTTGCCCTGCGCCAGCATGCAGGCAAGCTCGAGCGGATCGAAGGGCGGCTCTTCCACGCCCGGCGGCAGGTCCTCGAGCAACTCCTCGCCCCACGGCTCGAAGTCGCTCTCGTAGAACGCGTCCGCCTGGCCGCGCACCTGCCAGAAGATGTCGGTGACGCCAAGCTCAGCGCAGTTGAAGATGATGCGGCGGACGTCGCGCTCCGTGCGATAGTCCCAGCGGGTGACCCACATGCCGCGGATCGGCTGGGGGCCGAGATCGATCCGCTCATACTCGCGCACGCCGAGGTCGTGCATCGCCGAGCGCCAGGCGGCGCAGCCGACGATAAGCAGGGCAGCGAAACTGACAAGGAGCGCCAGGGGTGGACGTCTCATGCGATGCTCTCTCCATTTCCGGGCCGACGGGGCGATCCCGCAGCGCACATGCCGAAACTAGCGACTGTCCCCACGACCATCCACCAGGGAAAGGCGATCGTCAGTGGATCGCCGAAGAGCAGCGGCGTCCACAGGCGCGTCAGCCACGGCTGCATGCAGACGACGATGAGCCCCCCGACGAGCAGCGCCAGCAGGACGCTCGCCGTATTGCCCCGCCGCGTCAGCAGCGCCGTGAGAAACACGCCGAGCATACCGGCGTAGGCGTAGGACATCACGCCCAGCGCAAAGCCGATCAGCGTCTGCTCTTGCGGGTCGTACTGCACGGCGGCGAGAACGGCGAAGGCGGTGAGGACGACGCCCGCACCCAGGACGGTCAGGCGCGAGGAGCGCATCGCCCCGACCGACTCGGAACCGGCGTTCGTGCGCCCGTCCCGCAGTGGCCGCCAGACATCCGCATAGAAGCTCGCCGCCATGGCGCTGACGGCGGAGTCGAAGCTGCTCATCGCCGCCGCGAGGAGACCCGCCAGGGCGAGCCCGGCTGCGCCGACGGGCAGGTGTGCCAGCATGTACTGCGCAAAGACCTGGTACGACTCGCTGGGCGCATCCGGGGCCGCCTCGCCCATCACGCCCGCCCCGCCGTAGAAAATCGACAGCAGGAGGCCGATGACCAGGAAGAGCGCGATCACCGGCACGCCGATGAGGTTGGCGGCGATGAGCGACGCCCCGCCGCGCCAGGCGCTTCTGCAGGTGAGCATGCGCTGAACGAGATCGTGATCGACGCCGTAGCTGGCGGTGTTGAGGAAGGCGATGGCGAAGAGGCCGGTCCACAGCGTGAAGGGCGCGCTGATCGACGTGGAGGTGTCGACGAGGCGCAACCTGCTGGCGCCGCCTTCGCCGGCTGCCTGCAGGTGCCCGACGATCTCGCCTGTCGTGAGCGGAATGGCGCGCAGGAGCAGCAGGATCGAGAGCAGCGCCACACCGACGACGACGATGATCTGGCAGACGTCGGTCCAGATGACCGCCTGGATGCCGCCAAAAACCGTGTAGAGCGTACCGATCGCGCCGAGGAGGAGCACAGCCGCGGCGAGGTTGCCGCCGTTGACGCCGTCGGCGCCGGCGAAGAGCAGCGTCACGGGGATCGCCGCGATGAACAGCCGCGCCCCGGAGGCGAAGAGCCTGCCAATGAGGAACATGGCGGCGACGGCGATCTGCGAGGTCTCGCCGAAGCGCTGCTGCAGGTAGCCGTAAATCGTCAACGTCCCCGCGCGATAGAAGGCG
>CAZZPX010000434.1:0-3584 GCA_964655955.1 uncultured Phycisphaerales bacterium
AGGGCCGCCCACATTGTAATATCCGTAAATGCCCACGCCGTGCTGGGAGCCGTTAAACGGTGTATTGCGAATGCCCTTGACGACGCAGTTGTCGACGGTGCCGCCGGCATTCCAGAAACCGATGCCCTGGAAGCGATAGTTGTTGTTGCCGCGCCCCAAGCCGTCGACAGTCAGAGCCCGGACAACGCACCCGCTTGCGCCGTCGATGAAGATGACGGGGAAGTTGTTGACGCCTCCGGAGTCGAAGAAATGCGTCAGGATCACCGGGCTCTGGATGATCGTCGCGCCGGCCCCGGCACCCTGTAGCGTCAACTCCTTGTACAGGCGCACCTGTTCCTCGTACGTGCCGGTTGCGATGTTGATGGTGTCACCCGCCACTGCCGCATCAACCGCGGCCTGGATTGTCGCGTAGTCACTCGGCACGTTGAGCGTGTCGGCCCAGCAGGCGCCAGCCGCGGCGAGCAGAGCCGCGGAGGAGGCCGCCAAAAACGTCTTGTGTCTCATTTGTGATCCTCCCAGGATCCTCTGCCGATACTTCTTGTGGGAGTCATCGGCACGTCTTGATGTACCCGCCGCCCGAGGCGCCGCTTGTCTTTGACCGGACGCGGCGCCCCGGCGGCATTTCTCATTCACTGTTCCTCTCTCTCATCCTGTCATCTCGTGTCGGTATGTCCCCCTTTCTTCATCTCAGAAAGCGCTTCGCTCTCGCGGCGCATCGTCTCCTGCATTCGCGCCGACAACTCCCCGGAGAGGTTGTGACGCGTTTCGAAGATCTCCACGTCGGCGTAGTCGATCAGACCGTCGCGGTTCAGATCGGCCCGGCGCGCGACCGGCGTCGGCAGGGCGGCGCTCCACAGCACCGTCTCTCTTCGCGCCGCCGGTCCCGCTGCGGGGTCGGCGCGCGTGCAGGGGCAGGTCGAGGAGGTCAGCCAACTGGTGGCAAGGAAGGTGTAGTCCTCGGCGCCGACCGCTCCGTTGTTGCTGAAGTCCGCGTCGCGCGTGCCGTCCCACGGGCAGCCGCCGGGTTCATGCAGATCGCCGAACTGAAACAGCAGCCAGGTGACATCGTTGATGTCGACGTCGCTGTCGTTGTCGGTGTCGCCGCCGGTGAGCAGGAGCGGCGTCGCGTTGAGGACGTACTGCGCGCCCGCGATCGACAGCGTCGCGTGGTTCCACAGCGTGTGCTGTTCATCCTTGACGCAGAGACTGAGCCACGAGCCACAGGGGATCTCGATGACGACATCCTGGGCCCGGACGGGCGTGGAGGGCACGCCGTCGTGATCGATGAAGTCGACCTGGACGTCGGCGGAGACAGCGCAATCATCCGTAACGAAGCGCAGGCAGCGGGTCGTGGGCGTGGTGACGCTGGCGAGCGCCACGTCGATTAGCACTTCGTTGACCGCGTTCACCGTGACTGTCTGGTCGCAGGTGGCGACGTTGCCGCAGGTGTCGAAGACGTACCAGGTGATTGTCGTGTCGCCGCTGGGGAAGGGATCGGTGAGGAGGGCATCGTCGCTGCGCTCGTAGTAAATCGTCGGGTCGACGGCCGTGCACGCGTCGGTGGCGGTCGGCGGCTGAATGGCGACAACGGCTGTGCACAGGCCGGCATCGGCGCTCGCCTCGATGTCTGCCGGGCAGACGATGTCCGGGGGAAGCTGGTCGATGGTGATGGTCGGTGAGTCGATGGAAGTGGTGATGAGCGGCAGGCCGTGGTAGCTCAGCTCGGACTTGAAGTAGCCGCTGTGGTCGAAGTCGACGCTGGTCGTGGCGCAGTCGGTGAGCGGATCAAAGACGAGGACGGCAAGGGGCGTATCCGCAGCAGTGCCGTCGCCCGGATCGCCGTTGGGCACGGCCCCATCCAGGATGAGCGACCCCGGTGCGACCATGGCGTCCGCCATGCCGGTGATGTGCTGTGCGAAGATATCGTCAAGGTAATGGCTGGCGCCGGGATTGAAGACGAGCAGTGATTCGTCGTAGTCGACGAAGGCCTGGTAGCCGGTGACCATCTGCGACAGGTCGCGCGCCCAGAGCGTGATCTCAACGGGTCCGGCTTCAGCGCAGACATCTGAGGACTCGAGCGTCAGCTCATTTTCGCCCGGCGGGGAGACGAGGAGGTTGTCAAAGTTGCCCACGTCGGCCAGGTTGTAGTTGTCCGAGTAGATCAGGACCTCTTCGACCACCGGTGCGCCCCAGAGCGGGCCAGGGATGTTCGTGTAGATCAGCGTCCCGTTGTAGAAGTAGTGAACCTCCGATTGCACCGGGTCGATCTCGATGATCAGCCTGCCGTAGCTGCCGGGCGTCCAGTTGGCGTAAGTGTCGTAGTAGGCGAAGCCGCCCCCGTACCGATCGAGCACGAAGATGTCGCCGGTCAGCTCGAAGACGACCTCGGCGGTCTTGAGGCCATAGCTCGGACCCTGCGGCGTCACGTAGTAGTTGGCGCCGTTGTTGATGTCCGTCACATTCACCTCGACGGCGACGGAGGTCGGCTCGAGCGGCTGGGGGCCGAGGTCGGGGCTGAAGGCGCCGACCAGGAATCCTGTCGGCAGCGTCGGTTCCTTCGCGAGTTGGAGGTGCTGGATGCCGCTTGCCGGGTCTTCGGTCGAGACGTGCCCCTCCAGAATGCTGGAGAGGAACGTGGACCAGCCCGACTGCCCGCCGATCCAGCCGGTGGTGAAACCTTCGACCGGCTCATAGCCGCATCCGTAGGCTGCGACGGTCGCGGTCGAGGGTCTGGAGAGGCCCGGTGCCATGGGGATGGCGGCGGGTGACGGGGACTGCAGGGACCGAGCCTGTCTCACGTGTGGCGGAGGCGTCTGGTAGGGGCGCATTTCGGCCGACACCGATGCCGCGCACGCTGTCGCCAGAATCAAGCCGACGATGGGATGCATTGGGATGTTCATTGCGCTCCTCCTCCTGCCGGTGCTGAGCCGCCGGCGTCGATTCGCTTGAGGCAAACGCCTCGCAGCCTGCGCGCGCCCGCTGAGACGGGGGCGCACCGACACCCGTGCGACGTCGCGCTTCGTCTATGGCGCTGCGCGACGTCGCCGAGGTGTGCCACCGGTGCGGCACGTCCCGTCGCAGACTGCGACGCCTGCGGACGTGCCCGTGATCAAGCGAGAGCGATCCTCCTTCGTGTGCCCGGAACTACCGCGCGGGCCGACGCTCAGGCGTCGGGTCCTGCTCCGGGTTCTCGCGTTGAGGGGCGTCAAGGCCCCCTGTGAATTGAACGTGCGTACGTGCACGTGGTAGGTATTGGCCGAATCAGACAGCGCTCCAGGCCGAACCCCTGGTGGTCCTCACGCGCCTCCCCATGTGAAACATCTGCGATCCGGCTGGTACCGGTCTCGCGCACCCACCGCCGCGCCTGTTCGATGTCGAATCTGTACCACCGCCATGCTCGCGCTGAATGTACGACGGATGCTGCCGGTCGACTGTCCTACCTCTCGCGCCATTCCGTTCTCCCCGAACGAGGGGATATCCTTCCCCTTCGCAGACATGACCGACGGACGAGCGCCGTACAGGCACCAACGCCCTCGAATCTGACAGAGCAGAGAAGATCTGTCCGCCTATTTACTTATACGCAG
>CAZZPX010000435.1:0-3578 GCA_964655955.1 uncultured Phycisphaerales bacterium
GTGCTCATCACCTACGCCATCAGTCTTCCTGTCGCGGGGCTGCTGCTCTGGCTGGGGGCTGTCTTCTGGTGGGGCGTCGACTGTACGCTGCCGGTTCACGCCCTGCGCGTTGCCGCCCTCAACGCTGTCAGCCTCTGCGCGCTCTTTGTCTGCGTCGCCGTCGGCATGCCGGGCATCATCACTTTCGCGATCGTCATCGCACTGATGGTGCTCATCCTGCGCGGCATGTTCGACCTGGACGGGCCGGAGTCCGTCGTCGCGGCCCTTGTGCTGCTATTCACGCCCTACGTTCTCAGCATGCTCGTGGCCCTACTTTGACCGCTCTGCGGCTGCGTAGATTCCGATTGCCGGGACCGCCGCCGGGTGTCAGACTGTCCGCACACCCGAGGGTCTTGCCATGGCTATCCGCCGCGCCTTTCTCTGGTCGATGATCGTCTCGCTGTCGCTGGCGGCGCTGCTGGGCGTGGCGGCGCTCGTCTTCGGCAGCAACTCCAGCGTCATGGAGAAGATCTTCGTAACCACGCTGCTCTGGGGCGGCTTCAGCATCATCTGCCTCATGCACGCCGTCGCCATCGAGCGCCGGCGGCTGGCGCCCCAGATGTGGGTCGGCATCGGCTGCGCCGTCACGGCCTTCGTCATCTGGGAAGTGCTCATCTGGGCCAATGCGTTCTTCTGGGACGACGGCGAGACGCTGGCGAGGGTCGGCGGTACGTTCTCGTTGATCGCGGTTCCCCTGGCGCCGGCGGGCCTCATCGCCCTGCCCAGGCTGCGAGTCCGCTGGACCCGGGTCCTGCGCCACATGACCTACCTCTGCCTGGCGCTCTTCTCCGTGCTCATCATCTTCATGATGTGGGCGGAAGAATGGTTCGACTGGCAGGCGGAGGAAGTGATGTGGCGCGCAGTCGGCGTCTTCGGCATCCTGAGCGGGGCGGGCATCATCCTCGTCCCCGTCTTCTGGAAGCTTCAGGGGCTCGAGGAACGAGAGCAGGGTTCCATGCCGAGTCGCCTCGCCATACATCTCACCTGCCCCCGCTGCGGCAGGCAGCAGGCAATCTCCGCTGGTGCGGGCAAGTGCCAGGCGTGCGGCCTGCGCATCAACATCGACATCGAAGAGCCGCGCTGCGCCTGCGGCTACCTGCTCTTCAACCTGACGGGTGATCGCTGTCCGGAGTGCGGGCGCCAGATCCCCGAAGGTGACCGCTGGGCGGCGCAAGCCCAGGCGATCCCACCCGTCGTCTCGCACGGGGACTGAAGTCCCCGCGCCCTCAGTCGCGAGTTCCTTCGGCTCTTCCGCCTCACCTCTCCCGCGCGCTGCTGCGCAGCGCCGGCGAGCGCCGCGCCGACCAGCGCATGTGCATCTGCGGAAAGTCGTGCAGCTTCGTCAGCAGCGGGTTGACCACGCCGAGCGGCAGGGCGAGCGCGGCGCTGTACAGCGCGATGCCCAGTCGCCGCAGCAGTTCGCTCCCCGGACTCCAGGCGAAGGGATCGATCCAGCCGCGGATCGTGAAGAGCGCGATCACCACGATGTGCGCGAAGACCGCCGCCAGCAGCACGCAGAACGCCAGCGTCGTCAGGTTGCGATGCAGGACCATCGTGCGCAGTTGCAGCAGCAGCGCGCAGGCGAAGGCGAGGCCGAGCGCGTAGGGCCCCGGGATGATGTAGGTTCCGTCGCCGGCCGTGTTGAGCAGGTCCATGCCCAACCCGAGGATCAGGGCGCACCAGAGGGCGCTGCGCCCCGGGGCGTTGAGCGCGATGAACGTCGCGTAGATGATGACGAAACTGGGGGCGACGCCCGTGGCGCCGATCTCGAGTACGTCGCGCAGCGAGACTTCGAGCGCCAGCGCCAGGTAGGCCAGGATGGCGAAGATCCACCAGCGCACTACGCTCCTCCCTCCGCGCTCCGCTCCACCGTCGCCGGCGCTTCGGGCAGACGCAGCGTCACCTCGGGCAGGCGGGTGAGGGGGTGGAAGATCGGCCGCACCTCGACGCGCAGGCGCAGGGGCGTGGCGTCGTCGGTGAAGATGCGCTCGACCACGCCGACGATGAGAGCCTGGGCCCCGTCCGGCCAGTGATCGTCGCTGAGGCGGACGAGCAGGGGCGTCTCGCCGACCTCGCGCAGCCAGTCCGCATCGCGCTCGACGTCGCCGACCAGCAGATCCGCCCGGCTCGGATGGGGACCGATCTGGCAGCGCGTGCCTTCCGCCAGGGTCGCCTCCGGGTCGGCCGGCATGATGACGCAGTCGAGATACCCCGCGTTGCGGTCCGTAATGGGCTGGAGCGTCGAGGTGAGCGGCTGCACGTCGGCGATGCGCCCGACCAGATGCACGCCGCGATACACCGCCACCGCGCCGGGAATGATGCCGTTCTTGCCGCCGCCCTTGATCCGCAGGATCGAACCGGCCGGATCCGACGAAGTTCTGATGACCGAGAAGTTGATCAGGTGATCGCGGCTTTCAGGGTTGAGCGTGTGGGCGCGGCGCAGCTCTTCGAGTTCGGTCTGCAGTTGCTCCTGGCGGGCCCGCAGGTTCAGGTTCTGCGTGCGGAACTGCTCGAGTTCCAGGCGCAGCGACTCGACGAGGGCGTCGTCCGTGGCTGCGGGGTCGGCGTTCTTCGCCGGACGCAGGAATGTCGACAGCGACCGCCCCGCGTCCGTGAAGGGCGCGAGCACCGCCGTCAGGGGCTCTGCCACATCATCCGTCCAGCGCAGATAGCGACCCGGCAGCAGCGACAGGACGAGCAGCGTCAGGATGAGCAGCGGCAGGTAGGGGATCTGACTGAAGAGGCTCTGCTTCATGTCAGCGGCGCGAGGAGGCCGATGCGCGGTGGGGCCGGGCGTGCTCGCAGGACGCTAGTACTCATCCGCATCCGACTCCATCGTCTCCTTCCACAGCTCGATGTTGTCGAGATAGATGCTCGTGCCCCGGGCGACGCAGGTGAGGGGATCCTTGGCGACGCGCACCTGCAGCCCCGTCGCCTTGCCCAGGACCCGGTCCATGCCGCGCAGCAGCGCCCCGCCGCCCGCGAGCACGATGCCGTTGTCGACGAGGTCCGCCGCCAGTTCCGGCTCGGCTCGCTCCAGCGTCCGCGTCACGGTTTCGCAGATGGCGTTGACCGGCTCCTGGAGCGCCTCGCTGATCTCGTGGCTGGAGACCTCGGTCTTGCGCGGCAGGCCGGAGACCATGTCCCGGCCGCGCACCACGATCATCTGCTCGTCGTCGAGCTTCGCCGCCGAGCCGCATTCGATCTTGATGTGCTCCGCCGTCTGCTCGCCGATCATGAGGCTGTAGGTTTTCTTCATGTGGCTCATGATGGCTTCGTCCATGTCGTCGCCGGCGACGCGGATGGACTCGCACTGGGCGATGCCGCCCAGGGACATGATGGCGACCTCGGTCGTGCCGCCGCCGATGTCAACGATCATCGACGCCGTCGGCTCGGCGATGGGCAGTTCCGCGCCGATCCCCGCCGCCATCGGCTCTTCGATGAGATACACCCGTCGCGCCCCGGCGTTTTCCGCCGAATCGAAGACGGCGTGTTTCTCGACGGCGGTGATGCCGGACGGCACAGCCACGACAACGCGC
>CAZZPX010000436.1:0-3577 GCA_964655955.1 uncultured Phycisphaerales bacterium
GAACATGTCCAGCGAGCGCCGGCGCGCGCCCTGGCGGATGATCATCTCGGCGATCGTGCTGCAGTTCGTGCTGGCGCTGTTGCTGCTGCGAACACCGCTCGTCGTGGACGGGCTGAACCTCATCGCCCGCGGCGTGCGGCTCATCATTCACTTCGCCGACGAGGGCATCATCTTCGTCTTCGGCGAGAAGCTGGCGGATCCGACGGGTCCGGCGGGATTCGTCTTCGCCGTCCGCGCTTTGCCGGTCATCATCTTCTTCGGGTCGCTGATGGGCGTGCTCTATCACCTGGGCGTCATGCAACGAATTGTCGCGGCGCTGGCGTGGCTCCTGCGCCGCACGCTCAACGTCACCGGGGCAGAAGCGCTCGCCATGGCGGCGAACGTCTTCGTCGGCCAGACGGAAGCGCCCTTCTGCGTCAAACCCTACATCGCCCGCATGACGGACTCGCAGCTCGTCACGCTCATGGTGGGCGGTTTCGCAACGATCGCCGGCTCGGTGCTCGCGGTCTACGTGACGATGCTCGGCGGCGACGACCCAGCAGCGCAGGAGGTCTTCATCAAGCATCTCCTCACCGCCAGCGTCATGTCCGCGCCCGCGGCGTTCGTCATGGCCAGGATCCTCGTGCCCGAGACGCAGGAGCCGCAGGACGAAGCCGTCTTTGCAGCCCAATTCAAGCCGGAGACCACCAACGTCATCGACGCCGCCGCCGCGGGCGCGACGGACGGCCTGCGCCTGGCGCTCAACGTCGGCGCCATGCTCATCGCTTTCGTCGCGCTCATCGCCATGATCGACTGGCCGCTCTCGGCGCTGAGTGAGTGGGGGCCGATCGCGCAGTGGCGGGCCGCGCATGATCTGCCCGTGTTCTCGCTGGACTATCTGCTGGGGCTGGTCTTCTCGCCGCTCGCCTGGTCGATGGGCGTGCCGTGGGAGGACGCGGTGCGCTTCGGCTCGCTCATGGGCGAGAAGCTCGTCGCCACCGAGTTCGTAGCCTACGACTCGCTGGCGGAACTGGCGCATCCCGCGGAAGGCGGGCCGACCATGAGCGAACGTTCCGTCGCCATCGCAGCCTATGCGCTGTGCGGCTTCGCCAACTTCGCCTCGATCGGCATCCAGATCGGCGGCCTGACAGCCCTGGCGCCCGAGCGCCGGCAGGACTTCGCCCGCTTCGGCCTGCGGGCGATGTTCGCCGGGGCCCTGGCCTCGTGGATGACCGCGACGATCGCGGGGATGGTGATGTGACGGTGTTTGGGCCGCGTGACTTGGGTCTGGCCTCGGCGCACGCGGAGAAGCTCGAGCGGACAAGGCTGGCCTTGCCGACGCAGGCGCGATGAGAAGATCCGCGCTCGGAGAGAAGCTCCCTTTGCGGGAGGCGTCACTGGAAGTGAGGGCTGGGCCGCAGGCGGCTGCGCTGTTATTGCTTCAGATTCCGCGTCGCCTGGCGATACTCTTCGCGCGTCAGGTCCTTCACTTCGTACTCGTGCAGGCGCATTTCGCTGTCGCGCAGATCGTCGCGCATGATCAGGTCGCCTGACCTGCCGTCCACGCTGAGGCTGCGCGCGAAGTAGAGCCGACCGGCGTTGGGGTCCGTCACCTGGTAGTACCCGCCGCAGCCGGCAGCGAGGAGCAGGAACAGCCCCGCGCCGCCCGCCGCTGCAAGTCGTTGTGCACGCGTCATGCCCTGGCTCCTCCCCGTATCGAATCGTCGCGTCGAGGCTGCATGAGTCCGGTTCGTGCGCGAGTTCATGGCGTAATCTCCGTCACCGCTTGATCGAAGCGCACCTTGGAGATCTCCTCGACCTGGACGTTGCGGATCTCGAGCGTGATCTGGGCATCACGCGAGTAATCCGGGAAGCGGATCTTGCGCGGACCGGAGAGTTGCTCGATCTCGTCGCTGAACGTGTAGTAGTTGCGGCCGCTGGGCAGGTGCGTCACCAGCCGATGGGAGGGGGGCGCGCTGCACCCGGTCGCCAGCAGCGTCAGGGCAAGCGCCGCCAGGGGCAGGCAGCGGGTTGGCTTGATCTTGCTCATGGCGTCGTAGTCTATCGTGAAACCGCCCGGGCGACAGGACGACGCGAGCCGCGTCAGTCGCCCTCGACGAGGAAGCGGATGACGACCAGCGTCGCGTCATCCTGGTGGCTGCGACCGCCGAGAAACGCAGCCAGATCGTCCGAGAGGGCGCGGCTGAGGTCGGCGGCGGGCTTGCCAGCGTGCCGGCGGATCGACTCGCGCAGGCGCTGCTTGCCGTACATCTCTTCGTCGTCGTTGCGAGCCTCCCAGATGCCGTCCGTGCCGATGACGAGGACGCAGCCGGGGTGCGGGAAGGTCGAGAGGCGCTGGTGGAATTGCCAGGCTCCGTCGATGCCGAGCGGAATGTCGTCGCCGCCGAATTCGTCGAAGCGGTCCGCGGCCGGGTCGTAGAGCAGCGCGGGGTCGTGCCCGGCGCTGACCCAGCACAGCCGCTGCTCCCGCTGGTCGACCAGCAGCAGAAAGAGCGTCATGAAGCGGCCCTGCGGGGCGTCATCGCTGAGCTGGCGATTGATGTCGGTGACGACCTGCGCCAGTTCGCCGGAGCGCGACGAGCGGCTGCGCAGCAGCGCCCGTGCGGTGGTCATGAGCAGCGCCGCCGCCACGCCGTGCCCCGTCACATCGCCGACCGCTGCGAGGATGGCGCGGTGCTCGACGGGCTCGATCTCGATGAAGTCGTAGTAGTCGCCGCCGGTCTCGTCGCAATAGAGGCTCTGACCGTGGATGTCGAGTCCGGGCACGCTGGGGGGCGCATCCGGCAGCAGGTTCTGTTGCACCTCCATCGCCAGGCTGAGACTGTGGCGCAGGCGCAGACGATCCTGAAGCTGCGGCAGCATGTCGTTGAAGGTTTCTGCAAGATCGCCGAGTTCATCGCCGCGGCGAACCTCGGCACGCGTTTCCAGGTCGCCGCCGGCTACGCGCAGCGCCGCCTGCGCCAGCGTGCGGATGGGACGGGTGAACTCGCGCGAGACAATCAGGGCAGCGACCACGACCGCCACCGCCAGGGCGAGCACCATGCCCAGCGCCAGCCCCATCTGCCGCATGATGCGGTTCTGGAAGCGCTCTTCCGCGGCGAGGGCGTGCGCCACCACCTGGTCGTACGGCACGAGCACGGAAAAGAGCACCTCGGGATACTTCTCGAACTGGCGATGCGCCCAGAAGTGTTCCCGACCTGCGTAGTGCAGCCGCCGAACCGTCGACGCAGCGGGGGGCTCGCCTGCCAGCAGCCGCTCCCGCTCGGCGACGATGTCCGCGACGAGTTGTCGCTGCTCGGCCGGGTCGTCGGCTACGAACCACTGCTGTTGAATGGGCTGATCCCAGGCGGTGCCGGCCGATTCGTATCCCTGGTACGCCCAGAGTGAGAGGCCGGGCTCCGCAGCACCGGGAGGATTCCGCAGAATGCAGACGATGACCTGTCCGGCGCTTCCGGTCGTGGCGTCAGCGGTCTCGCGGCGAGCACCGGCTTGACCGATGTCGAACCACTCTGCGGGGAGGTGAACCGAATCGAGCAGCGTGAGCAGCGTCACATCGATGCCGGTCACGCCGACGACA
>CAZZPX010000437.1:0-3577 GCA_964655955.1 uncultured Phycisphaerales bacterium
CTACCTCCTTGGCGAGCCTGACCGCCTCCTCCTCGGATTCGATGGCGCCGTCCGAGCCGGGGAAGACGGGCACCTTGTTCTGCTTGCCGAGGTTCTTGCAGGCAACCTTGTCGCCCAGCTTGGACATTGCTTCGGGCGAGGGGCCGATGAAGGCGATCTCGCACGAACGACACACATCCGCGAAGTGCGCGTTCTCCGCCAGGAAGCCATAGCCCGGATGGATCGCGTTCACATCCGCGATCTCGGCGGCGGCGATGATCCGCGAGATGTTCAGATAGCTCTCGCTGGGCGCGGGTGGACCGATGCAGATGGCGTCATCGGCCAACCGCAGGTACGGCGCGTCGCGATCGGCCTCGGAGTAGACGCAGACCGCCTCCACGCCAAGTTCGTGCGCCGCCCGCAGGACTCGCAGGGCCACTTCACCGCGATTGGCGATCAGGATTCTCTTGAACATGAAGCAGTCGTCTTCTCTGGCGTCCGGAAGCGGCGCGGGCCGCGCCCGGGCGTGCGGGGGATATCTCTCAGCCGGCGGCGCGGACGCCTCACTTGGGGCGAATGAGGATCAGCTTTTGCCCAAACTCGACCGGCTCGCCGTTGTTGAGCAGAACCTTCTCGACCACGCCTGCCGTCTCCGCCTGAATCTCGTTGAAGACCTTCATCGCCTCCACGAGGCACACGACGGTGTCGGGCTTGACCTCCGCGCCGACACTGACGAAGGGCGGCTCCTCCGGCTTGGGCTGGGCGTAGAACGTGCCCACCATCGGGCTGGTCACGGCGATCAGGCCGCTCTCCTCGTCGCTATCAGCCTCAGCCGCCTCGCCGCTCTGCGCGGTTCCACCGCCCCCGGGCGCCCCGTGCCCGGGCATCTGCATCTGACCGGGCGCCATCACCGGCGGGCCGTACTGCGGGTAGGCGAACTGCACCGCTTCGCCCTTGCGGCGAAGTGTCACGCTCTCCGTCCCGTCGGAAATGTCCAGCTCCGTCAGATCATTGTCGACCATCATGCGGATGAGTTCTTTGAGCCTGCGATTGTCAATCATGGTGTCTATCCCGTCCGACCGCGGCGAAGCATGCCCGCCACGCGGTCAGATGATGGCTGAGTCGATGTCCTTCGGGTAGTTGCTGAGCACAGTGTGGCCGGTCTTCGTCACCAGCACGTCGTCCTCGATCCGCACGCCGCCCACGTCAGGCAGGTAAATGCCCGGCTCGACGGTGACGACCATGCCGGGTTCAAGCGTGTCGGTGCTGCGACGGCTCAGGCTCGGCGCCTCATGCACGTCCAGTCCGATGCCGTGCCCCAGGCCGTGCCCGAAGTAGTTGCCGTAACCGGCGTCCTCGATGACCTTGCGGGCGGCGGCGTCGACCTCTTTGCCGCTGGCGCCTGGCCGCACCGCCGCGATCCCGGCAAGTTGCGCCTCGAGGACGATCAAGTAGATCTCGCGCATCTGCCTGCTGAAGGAGCCGACGCTGAACGTGCGGGTCAGATCCGAGCGGTACCCTTCGACGCACGCCCCCCAGTCGAAGAGGAGCGGTCTGTTCTTGCGAACCTTGGTGCGCCCGGGGACGGCGTGGGGCAGTGCACCGTTCGCCTGCGCCGCCACGATCGCCGGAAAGGCCTCATCCTGGGCGCCGCGGACGCGCATCTCGTATTCCAGGCGTGCAGCCACCGCCGCCTCCGTCATGCCGGGCTGAAGCTCAGCCAGGACCGCTGACAGCGCCTCCTGCTGGATCTTCGCTCCGCGGCGGAGGAGCTTGACCTCGGCGTCATCCTTGATGATGCGCAGCTTGGCGACGAGGCCCTGCGTGTCCTTGAGCTTCTTGGCCCCCACCGCCTTCGCAAGGGCCTTGCGGTTGGCGATCGTTACGTGCTCCGCCTGGATGCCGATCCCCGCAAGCGCGGTGCCGGACACCACCTCCGCCACGGCATCGGACATCATGCTCTTGCGCATGTAGATGCTGAAGCGGTCCTTGAGGTCGCGCAGCTCGGTCTCGAAGCGCGAATCGCTGATCAGCACCGCCTTGCCCCGCTGCCTGACGAGCAGGTGGGCGTCTTCGCCGCGGAAACCCGTCAGGTACTGAATATCGCGCGGGTTCGAGACGAGCAGAGCATCGAGCTCAAGCTCATTGAACTCACGACGCAGCCGCGTGAGCCGAGCGCTGTACGCATCTGCGGAGGCTTTCTTGGCTTGCTTCTTCCTGGCCATGGCGGGGGCGAGTATAGCCGGGGAAGGGACTCAGGGACAAAGGCGCTGAGTGACAGAGGAGTTGCGGCAGCAGCGAGGTGTTCCGCCGCTGGCGTCACTTCCGCGCTTCGCCGCCCACCAGCAGCGTCTTGAGCAGCCGCACGATGTGATCGCCCGACGCCTTCTTGCGGTGACCCGGCACGCCGATCGGCGCAATCAGCCCGTATCCCAGCGCCACGTGCATGAGCAGCCAGGCGATGAGTTCGATGTCCGCCCGAGCCACGAGTTGCCCCGACTGGCGGGCTTCGGCGAGCTGCGCCACGAGAAACGCATGCAGCCGTCCGATGTGCCGCTTGATCGCCTTGCGGATCTCCCGATCATCGATCTCCGTAAGACCTTGCACCACAACGCGATAGATACCCTTGCCGTGGTCGCTGGTCATGGGATTGCCTGCGAGCAGGATGCTGATGCGCTCGGCAGGGGACTTCGCCTGGGTGAGCTGCGCCTCCCAGCCCCGGATCACCTCCTCACCGGTGCGGTCGATCAGCGCGATGAACAGGCCGCGCTTGGAGTGGAAGTGGCGATACAGGACCGGCTCGGTGATGCCGGCCGCCCGGGCAAGCTGGGCGGTCGTGGTGCGGGCATAGCCCCGCTCGGCGAAAAGGAGTGCGGCGGTGTCCAGAAGCTGCTCGCGGCGCTCCGCTGCGGGAAGTCGCGACATTGACCAGGCCTTTCACAGAGGGAGTACCTGCCCATAGGTTAGCGAGCACTTGCAAGGTTGCGCGGCCTCAGCCCCGTCTTTTGGGCGGAACCGGATCGTATCCCGATCCACCCAGCGGGTGACACCGCCCCACCCGCCGCAGCGTCAGCAACGTCCCGCGGATGAGCCCGTGCGCTGCGTAGGCCTCGATCGCGTACTGCGAACAGGTCGGGTAGAAGCGGCAGTGGCCTCCCAGCCATTGCGCTAACGTCCCCTGGTACAGGCGGATCAGCGCGATGCAGAACTGCGCCGGCAGCGAACGTCGCCGCCGCGGCGCGGGCGCGTCTGCGACAGACCGGGCTTGGGCGGGCTCGCGGCACATGTCGACATCCTACGTCGCCGGCGTCCCCCGCGCCCGAGAACACCGGGCTTCAGGGCTCGCCGCGCGCGTCGCTGCCGCGGCGCCCTTCGCGCTTGCGCCACTCGCGTACGCCCGCCTCGACCGCCGCCAGAAGCAGCCCGCGATATTCGTTCAGGTGCAGCGGCTCGTGCCTGCGCGCCGTCACCACGATGTCGTAGCCGGACGGCAACTCGTGCTGCGACAGTCGAAACGCCTCGCGCAGCAGGCGCTTGAGGCGATGACGTTGCACCGCTCCGCCGAGTCGACGGCCGATTGCCAGCCCCAGCCGGCAGT
>CAZZPX010000438.1:0-3573 GCA_964655955.1 uncultured Phycisphaerales bacterium
GACGCACACCGCGAGGATGGAAGTCATTTGTCCGGGCGGGTCGGTGCGGCCCCCCGGCGGTCGCCGATGGGGTTTGGGTATGCGTGTGAGCGGCGGGTTGGAGGAAGGTGTGGGCGGCGACTCGCCGGGGGCTAAAGGGGGGTGCGCATTTGGGGTGAATGGGCGTCTTCCCCCGGCGGTCGCCGATGTGGCTTGGGGTGTGCGTTTGGGCGGTGGGTCGGAGGCAGGTATGGGCGGCGACTCGCCGGGGGCTAAGGGACGGTTGCGGCGTAGGCGACGATTGCCCTGATCATGCGATCGGCGCAGCGGAAGACGGGGACGCCGAGTCCCGCGCGCTTCGCCAACTCGGCGGCGAAAACGTCGTAGAGCGACCCGCAGTCGACGCAGCAGGCGACGGGCTTTTCGGATGCCGCGAGAATCGTCCCCAGGCGGGCGGCAAGAGCGCTGTCGGCGGTTGCATCTTCGCGATGCGCCTCGTCGGGCGCGAGCGTCTGCAGGGCGGGAGTCGGCGGGACGGGCGAAATGACCGCGAGATCCACGTTCGTCGCGGCGAGCACCGCTTCCGTCACGCCGCACCAGACATCCGCCGTCGCCATGGGCGTGAGATCCACGGGATTATTAATATCGACGAGCCGATCGATGCCGCATTGCGCCTGGGCGTCGCGAATCTTCGCCACGGTCGCATCGTCGAAGGACGAGCGTTGCAGCGGCCGGCGCAATTGGTCCGCCATGCCGACGCATTCATACCCCGCGTTGCTCACCAGCGCCAGGCGATGCTGTCCCAGCGACTTGCCCGCCCAGGCTGTCGCGATCAGCACGAGATCCTCGAACGCCTCGAAGGTCTCGGCGACGAGCACGCCCGCTTCCTCCGCGAGCTGCCTGCAGACGTTGTAATCCGTGGCAAGCGACGCCGTATGCCCGCTCGCCGCATCGGCTCCCGCGGCGGTGCGGCCGCCCTTGTAAAGCACGACGCGCCGCCCCTGCCCGGCCAGCTTGCGTGCAACCTGACAGAAGCGCAGGCCGTCGCCCGCACCGAATCCTTCAACATACACGGCGAAGGTCTTGACGTTCTCATCCGCCGCCACCGCGGCGAGCGCATCGCTCACGCCGGTGCGCAGCTGGTTGCCCGTGGAGATCGCATAGCGCGGCTCGTAGCGCGACTGGCGATTCATGCGCGTGATCATGAAGGCGCCGCTCTGGCTGATATAGGCGAGGTTGCCCGGCTCAGCGCGGCAGCGCGGAATCTTGCTGTGCGGAATGAAGAGCGTGTCCAGTCCCGCCGGTCGCGAGATCACGCCGAGGCAGTTCGGTCCGACGGCGGCGATGCCCGAGTCGTCAATCGCCCGCGCCAGGCGCTCGCCAAGCTGCCTGCCTTCGCTGCGCTCGCTGGTGCCGCCCGCGATGAGCAGAGCCGACTTCACTTTCGCGCCTGCCTGTTCGAGGACTTCAACGGTGGCGGCGGCGTCGACGGCGAGGACGAGCAGATCGATGTCGAAGGGCACGTTGTCAACGGCCTCGTAGCACGCCACGCCATCCACTTCACCACCGCCGGGCTTGAGCACCGCGAGACGATCCGGCGTGAAGCCGCCGGCGAGGAGATTGCGCAGAATGATGCGCCCCGGATTGGGCCCCTTGCTCGACACGCCCGCGATCGCTGCGGTCTGTGGATGCAGGAGCGTCTGCAGGCGCACGCGCGGGGCGGCCGAGGCGAGGCTCGCCGCGGCACGATCGTCGGTGCGAATGAGCCCGTCGAGCGGCAGAAGCGCGCCGCCGCTGACCACGAGCGGATTGATCTCCGCCTCGACGAAGCAGGGCGAGCGCTGCGGCGTTGATCCGTCGAAGTGCTCGATGAGCGTCGCCATGGCGCGCACCCAGCGCGCCAGTTCGCCATCGTCGAGCAGGCGCTTGCCGCCGCGGAAGCCCGACCAGAGTTCGCGCATCGGCAGCGCCCGGACCAGCGCCGCGGCGCGCGTGTCATCGAGCCCGATCGCTGACGCCATGCGCAGGCCGTGCTCCGCCTTCAGCTTCGGATTCCAGAATTCCGCGCCGATGCCGCCTATGCCCAGCACGACGATCGGGCCGAAGTCGCGCAGTCGCCGCGCGCCGAGGAGCAGTTCGAGCGGCGCTGCGGTTGTCTCGATCTCGATCGCTTCGACGGCGAGCACGCCGCGCACGCGCGCGGCGTCCACACCGCAGCCCGCGACCATTTCCCTGGCCGCCGCCGCGATCGCCGCAGCATTCTTCTCGACTCTGCGCACCGCGCCCGCTTCGGTCTTGTGGAGGAGCCCCGCCGCCTGCACCTTGAGATAGACGTGCGCACCCGGCAGTTCGAAGGCCGGCGCGACGTCGCTCAGCGACGCTGCGGGCAGCAGCGCTCGGCGTGGGGCGCGGAGTTCGCACGCCTCGAGTATGTCGTACACATCCACTTCCAGCACGCCGCGACTTGCCTCCTCCGCGGCGGCGAGCACGCTGCGCACCCGATCGAAATCGATGTTCACCCGGCGGGCTCCAGTTCCTTTTCGAGTTCATCCGGCAAGGCGGCGACCAGGTCTCGCTGCGCCTCGAGGCTCTTGATGAGCGCCCGGCCGCGCTTGCCGCTGAGCGCCTTCGCCCAGGCGGTGACTACGACATCGAGGTCGTGCTCGAGGCGCACGTGGTTGGCGAGCGTCAGGGCATCGTGCGGCTCGACGCCCTGCTCGAGGGCGCGATGGTAGAGCGCGCCGGCGTCGCGGCCGAACCTAAAGGCGCGCAGGTTCGACTCGACCACCTTGTCGCCCTTGGCCTGCCACATGCGGCGAAGCAGCGCCTCGAAGTCGGTCTTCAGGCCCAGCAGATGCGACGCAGCGCCGAGGAGCACCATGTTCGCCGCCTTCGCCGTCGCGGCCGCCTTGGCGAGCTTCTCGGCGTCGAGCAGCACGTGCCCCTCGATCTGCCGCAGCCGATCCAGCACGCGCTCCATTTCGGGATAGTCGGGGATGTTCACCACGGGCGTGATATTGGTGACGACCGTGCCCGTGGGCGCGAGGTATTCGAGGTAGCGGAGCGCCTCCATCGGCTCGACGGCGATGATCAGGTCCGCCTGGCCGTGCTCGATGAGGTCGCTGTAGACCGTGTCGCTCGAGTAGCGCAGGTGCGAGACGACCGCCCCGCCGCGCTGGCTCATGCCGTGCGTCTCCGCCTGCTTGATCGAATATCCTTCATCGAGCGCCGCGGTGGCGATGGCGGCAGCGATGGAGATCGCCCCCTGCCCCCCGACGCCGGCAAGAAGAATGTCACGTTTCATGTCGAATCGTCTCCTTGAGGAGCGTGAGATCTAGAGGAGATTTAACCACGGAGATCACGGGGGACACGGAGGGGAGGCGTGACTGAACCGCGGAGAGCGCAGAGGAGGAAGAGAGAGAATGGGGATTTGTGAGCAGCAGGATGCAGTGCATTCAGAACGTGAAGCCGTGAAGTGGAGGAGGAGAACCTGGGCGAGACCTGCTTCGGAGAACCTCACATCCCTCTCCCATCTGCACATCCCTCCGCGCTCTGTGCATTCTCTGCGGTTCAGCTCCTTTCCTGTTCTCCTTT
>CAZZPX010000439.1:0-3572 GCA_964655955.1 uncultured Phycisphaerales bacterium
AGTGTGATTCTCCCCCAAGTTGACGTGCTTCTGTTGGGTGCAGCGGCTCGGGGACACGAGAGTTCTTCCCAAAACGATCATTAAGATCTGGTTTTCGACTTGTAAACGCGTTGGTCTTGGGGCATCTTTTCGAGTGATCCATCGTGGTTGAGGCGTGGGCGCTTCGCGCGAGAACGCGGGGCCGAGAGCGTCTCTGAACGAAAGGAGCGGAAGAATGAACGTCTCTCTGATCCGCGCCATCGCAGGCGGGCTGTGCTGCGGCGTGTTGCTTCTGGGAGCGCCGGCGTACGGCCAGATGCAGAGCAGCTATTCCGTGCGGCACAATTACATCTTCGTGACCGACGGCGAAGCGCCGATGGCTGGGTTCAATTATGAGCTTGCGACGCGCGCCTTCGAGTGGAATCCCGGCTGGGATGACCAGTCCAAGGTCGGCGCCTGGGCGATCACCGATCCCGGCGACTCCTTCTTCGATTCGATCTCCGCGGGCTTCGACCGCCAGGCGCAGGGATTTCTCGAGGCCGGGGCGACGGCCCAGGTGGATGGCGCCGTGCTGCAGTGGAATGACAACGTCTATAGCGTCACCATGAGTTCGAGCGGCTCGGCGCACGCGCAGTTCTGGCCCAATGAGGCGCACGCGACGAGCAAGCTCATCTCGACCATCGTGGCGCCCTGGCAGTGGGCTGCGGGGCAACTCGTCTGGCAGCCGGTGATCACCGACACCATCATCGGCTCAGCTTCGGCGTTCGGCGTCGAGTTCTATGATCCGGTGCACGTCATGGTGTTCGCCGCCGACGGCGAGGTCCTTGTCAACGACTCCTTCTTCGACATCTTCACCGAGTTGGATTTCTCGCTGGAGTGGGATCAGGACGGCCTGCGGGCTGACACCGCGAACAACATGTTCCTGACCATCGACATGCCCGCCAACCCCTACACGCAGACGAGCGGCCAACTCGAGTTCGAGATCGTGGACGGCGTGGTCACGTCGAGCCTGACGAGCGGCTTCTTCGACACGTACGATCTGCCGTTTGTCGGCGCGGACGTGTCCGGCGGCTTCGACATCCCGAGCTTCAGCAACAACTTCGTCTTCGACTACGACTTCTCGTGGATTCCCGGAGGCGCCACGATCGTGTTCGTGCTCGATGGCGGCGGACTGTGCAGCGCGATTCCGGCGCCCGGCGCGCTTACGATCTACGCGTGCGGCTGCCTGCTCTCGCTGCGTCGACGCCGGTCGATGCGCCGGTGACAGCGGCTGCTCGCCGTTCCATGGAAACAAGAGCCTCGTGACGCGACCGGGCGTCACGAGGCCTTCTTGTGTCGTCTCCGAGCCTTCCTGGGCGAGTCGCTGAGCCTTACGTCCCGCAGCCGAAGTCGGTGAGCAGGGCGCCGAGGTCGGCCTGGTCGGTGTCGCCGTCGCCGTCGACATCGCCGCCGTCGTCCTTGTCGTATGACGCGAGCAGCAGGGCGAGGTCAGCCTGATCGACCAGGCCGTCGCCGTTCACATCGCCGACGCAGCCGGGCGAACTGAGGCAGTGCGCCTCGTACACGCCGAGATCGGGCAGCCCCTCTGCGCCGTCCGCGCTGTCGCAGATGCGCCGCTCGCCGGCGAGATCGAGGGGCAGCGGCTCCTCGACATCGCCGTCGCCGTCGAGGTCCGCCGCGTCGGGCGGCAGGTGCGCTGCGTTCGCCGCGTCGAGGCAGGGCGACGTCTCCTGCAGGTGCAGATCGTCATCGTCGGTGCCGAAGATGCCGTCCGGGCCGTCGGCGTCGACAAAGAGCGGATCGTCGCCCGAGCAGTTCTCGCCGGGCATGACGCCGCTCCACCCCTGGATGCAGCAGTCGCGCAGCAGGGCGTAGGCGGAGCCGGTCGCGATCTGCGCTGCTTCGCCGCTGCCCTGGGCGTCGCTGTTGCTCCAGAGGATGGAGGCGGAGATGACGAGTGGCTGGTCGGCGGAGGCAGCGGTGTACACGCCGCCGCCGATGCCCGCGGCGCCGTTGCCGACGATCGTGCAGTGATGCAGGTTGGCGGGTCCGGTGCTATAGAGTCCGCCGCCCCACATCGTGGCGGTGTTGCCGACGATGAGGCAGTTGCTCAGCTCGACAGGGAGGGTCGAGTCGGAGGCGATGGCGCCTCCGTAGAGCGCGAAGTTGCGGCGGCAGGTGACGTCGATGAGTCTGGCGGCGCTCTTGCCGGCAAGCCGCACCGCGCCGCCCATGTACGCCGCCTGGTTGTCGGCAAAGACGCAGTTCACCAGCAGCACCTCGGCGTTGACGATTCTCGCGCCGGCGCCTTCGCCGAACTCGTTCGCGCCGTCAGCGTGGCCGCCGGTGACGGTGAAGCCGTCGAGCCGCGCCGGGGCGCCCAGGTTCTCCGCCCGGACGATGTGATAGGCGTTGTCGGCGCGGTTTCCGGGGTCGCCGTCATCATCGCCGTTCAGATCGCCGCTGAGGATCGTCGGACAGGCAACCGGATCGCGCTCGTTGCGTTCGCTCTCCTTGCCGCTGAAGCCGCCGTAGAGCGTGACGCCTTCGACGAGTTCGAAGCTGCGCGTGCGATCGCCCGTGGTCTGGTCGGGCCGGTAGGTCCCTTCCGCGACCCAGATCTCGCTGATGAGTCGATCCGGATCGGCCGCAAGCGCCAGCGCCTGCTGCAGATCGTTCATGGCGCTGTGCCAGGCGGCGCCATCACCGTTCGGCTCGGCGTCGGCGTCGACGTAGAGCACGCCCGGCGCGGCCCGGCCGCCGATCGTCGCCTGGATGCACACGTTGGCGCCGAAGTGGTTTCCGCCGAGCGTGTTCCGCGGGCGAGCGACGACGGTGAAGGTGCCCGAGCCGTCATCCCAGCCGCCCTGCACGATCGGGTTGGTCTCAGCGTAGGGCTGACCGTCGGTCGCCACCCACTTGGACCAGACGTTGTGGGAGATGTCACAGTCTGCGCCGGGAATGACGTAGAAGACCACGTAATCACAATACGGCACGTAGCCGCTGAGCGCCGCGGAAAGCGTCACGCGCTGGCCGACGTTCACCGGATCCGGCGCTGCGGTCAGGCTCGAGATGTGCGCGTCGATCGGGAAGGGAACGGCGTGCTTGTCGCTGAAGTGCCCGCCGTCGTCATCCTGCCAGTAGGTGCGGGCGACGAGCGTTGCGATGCCGTCGGCGTCGTGCCAGTTGGCCTGCACGAGCGGATTCACAGTTGTCGTGCAGGAGCCGTTCGTCGCTTGCCACTTGCTCCAGACGCTGTTGGCAAGGTCGACGCTCTCGCCGGGAACGATGTTGAAGACGACGTAGTCCGCCTGCGCGCATTCGCCGCCAAGGATCGCTGTGATCGGGAAGCGCTTGCCGACCGCGACGTACGTGACGTCGGTATCGAAGCTATCGACGAAGGGATCGCCCGCGGTGATGTCGACAGGCGCGCAGACCGGGCTGCTGAAGTGCGGCCCGGAGTTGTCGCTCCAATAGGCGCGGGCGACGAGCGTGAACTGCCCTGAGCCGTCGTCCCAGGCTTCCTGCACGAGGGGATTCATCTCCGCGCCGCAGACGCCGTCGCTGGGGACCCACTTGCTCCAGACGCTGTT
>CAZZPX010000440.1:0-3557 GCA_964655955.1 uncultured Phycisphaerales bacterium
TTCTCGATGGGCGAACATGTCGTGCATCCGAAGGGATTTCACTTCCTGGGCAAGGGCGAACCCGCAACGAGCTTTCGGTTTCCTGAAGAAGTCGACGCCGTCACAGGCGGGGCGATCGCGGTCGAGGCTGCGGCCTTTGATGCGGTCGACGGCGAGTCGCTCTGTCAGGGAGAACTCGGCGCGCTCATGCTCTGTCTTGCGATACGAGAGCGCGGCGGGCGGGTGCTCACGCTGCCCAGCGTCGTGGCGACGGACGGCCACAGTCCGGCCCCGCCGCCTGAGGAAGAGGCGCGCTTCGAGGCGAGGTTCGGCTTCGACTGGCTCGCACCGGATCTCGACGTGATCAGCGACGGCAGTCCCTTGCTGTGGAACGCGCGCTTCCAGGGCGTCGCCATGCCTTTCGAGAAATACGACCAGCGCCAGGCGATGCACTGGACCAGCTACGCCCAGGTCGATGTCTACCGCCAGCGGGCGGATCACATCGCCGGCATCTGCGCCCAGCTTGCCGCAGCCGGTGACGCCGTGCTCGATCTCGGCTGCGGCGACGGGCTCTTCACGCACCTGGCAGCGCTGAAGGGATTGGCTCTCACCGGCATCGATCCCGAGCCGACCGCCATCGACCAGGCGCGCGAGCAGTGCGCCAAACACACCTATCCCGCGCAGCCGCCGACCTTCGAACTGGGTGCCGGCGGCGAGCTTCCCTATGACGGGGGCTCCTACAAGCTCGTCTACATGCTCGACGTGATCGAGCATCTGCCCAATCCGGTGGCGATCCTGCGCGAGGCGGCTCGAGTGCTGGAGCCCGGCGGACATCTGCTCATCACCACGCCCGCCTGGCAGTTCGGCAAGTGGTCCGATCCGACGTACCACGTCGCCGAGTACACGGCGGAGGAGCTCGTGCGCCAGGTTGCAGCGGCGACGCGGCGGCGGCAAGCGCTGACGACGGTGAATCTCGGCAAGATCGGTGGGGTGTATCGCGATCTCGTGCTCATCGCGAGACGGTCATAGGCGGCGGGCCGCCCCGCTGTCTCCCGGGCCGGAGGAATGCATTCATGCTGTTTGAAGTCGAGTTCATCGAGATCTGCAAGCGCTGCCAGGGCGCTTCCATGGTCGATATCGATCGGCTTTACAACCTCTACCGCGCGACCCGCCATGTCGTCGAGCAGAACGTCCCGGGGGCGCTGGTCGAGTGCGGCGTGTGGCGCGGCGGCTGCGCCATGGTCATGGCCTTCGTGGCCAAGGCCCGCACCGGCTGCCAGCGCGATATCTACCTCTACGACACCTACGCCGGCATGACCGAGCCGACCACGTTTGACGTCAAGTTGAACGGCATGCCTGCCGCCGACAAGTGGCGCGAGCAGCAGCGCGACAGCCACAACGACTGGTGCTACGCACCGCTCGAACTCGTGTGGGAGAACATGCGCAAGACCGGCTACGACGAAGAGAAACTGCACTTCGTCAAGGGACCAGTCGAAGAGACGATCCCCGAAACGATGCCCGAACAGATTGCGGTTCTGCGTCTGGACACTGATTTCTACGCCTCCACGCTGCACGAACTCGAGCACCTCTATCCGCGTCTCGTCACGGGCGGAGTCATCATCTTCGACGACTACAACCACTGGAAAGGCCAGCGCCAGGCGGTGCACGAGTACTTCAAGAAGCACGGCATCGGCATGCTGCTGACCAACGTGACCACGAGCGTCGTGGGCGTGAAGGTCGAACCGTACGGCAGCGTGTCGGCGGCAGCGCCCGCCGCTGCGGAACCGACCGCCGCCGTCGCATGAACGGGCGCTGAGCGCGCGGGGCCGGTCAGGCGATCTTCTGCCTTGACTTATGTGCCACAGTGGTAGTCGGCGAGGAGGATGCCGAGGTCCGACTGATCCGTATCGCCGTCACCGTCGAGGTCGCCGCCCGCGTCGACCTGGTAAGCGGCGAGAAGGATGCCCAGGTCCGACTGATCGGTATCGCCGTCGCCGTCGAGATCGCCGGGGCAGTCGGGTTGGAGCTGGGCCGTCCACATCACCGCTTCGCTGCGCTGCTGAACGCTGTTGTAGGCGGTGCCGACGACGACGACCGTGCCATCCGGCTCGATGTCGATGCCATGGGCGTTGGCGGAGGGATACTCAGCGGGGAGGAAGGCGCCGAGGTCGACGTAGGTCTCCGGAGCGCCGGCCCAGACGAGCGGCTTGGTTGCGCCGGGGAAGTTGGCGAAGCCGACCTGCAATCCGCCGAAGCAGTCGCGAGCCTCGCTGGTGTCCGCGCCGGCGGGGTTGAGGTCGAGGTAGGAGGCGAGCGTGCCCGCCCAGAGCGACGCCCGGCGATTGGAGTGCCAGTTGATCGTGCCCGCCTGCTGGCCGCTGCCGGCGCCGAAGATGCTGCTGGTGGGGGCGGAGGGCGGATGGATGCTGACGAAGGAACCGCTAGTGCCGGACCACCTGCCGACCTGGAACCCGATGCCGACGCCGGGCTGCACCGCGCCGTACTGCCGATCGCCGTCGATCGCGGTCATGGAACTGCGATAGGCATTGCCCGGGTGCAGGTCGATGGGCCAGTAGTCGGGCGGGACGAAGAGCACGCCGTGGGAAAAGACATTGCCGACGTCATCATCGCGCGTGATCGTGCCGACGTGCTCCGCGCCGTTCGTGTCGTAGACTTCCGCGTATTCCCAGCCGGGCCCGTAGACATCCTGATGACTGGCGGGCGTTCCCTGCCACATGGCGCCGCGCTTGATGTAGCAGGTGACCCATTGCGTGCCGTCCCAGCAGTCATAGGGCCACCACCACCAGCCGACCTGGACGCCCCCCTCGACAGCATTGAGCCCGCCGCCCACGGAGGTTGGCGGCGTGAGATCGACGGCCGAACCGGCTGTGCCGGTCCAGAGCACGGGCCGGTCGACGGTGCCATGCGGAGGCACGACGATCTTAGCGTTGCCCACCTGCTGGCCGCCCTGAACGTCGTACGCGACCGAGTGATCCGCCCAGGCGGGATGCAGGCTGGTGAATGTCCACTGTGTGGGCAGGGTGGGCGGGGTCTGCACGTTGACGAGCGCGGGATCGCTCACCGTCGTTCCGCACGAGTTCACCGCGACCAGTTCGTACGTCCCTGAGTCCTGCGCCTGAGGCGATTCGAGGCGCAGCGTCGGCGTGGTGGTGCCGACGATGGTGCTGCCGTACCCGGTGGGGCCGTCGGAGAGATCGGCGCCGTCGCGTTGCCACTGGAAGTCGATGACGCCGCCGCCGGTCACGCTTGTCGAGAGTTCGACCGTCTGTCCGCGCCAGGCGTCGACGGAGTCGGGCTGGTCGAGGAAGACGGGGCAGGGGACGGTGTAGAGCCGCTCCACGGAGGTCGTGCCGCCACTGCCGGTGTTGCCGCCCAGGGCATAGATGTAGTCGTCATCGCCGAGCACGGCCCCGAACCAGCGGCGGACCTGCGTGAGCGACGGCCCGGTCGACCAGTTGTTGGTCAGGGGGTTGAGCACGTACGTCGTGTTCACGACGGCGTCGGCGCCCACGGGACCGCTCGTCCCGCCGAGCACGTAAACGCGGCCGTCGGCCCCC
>CAZZPX010000441.1:0-3546 GCA_964655955.1 uncultured Phycisphaerales bacterium
GCTTGCCCGTGCGCGGGTCGAGGCCGCGGTTGAGCGTGATCTCGAAGATCTTGGGCAGGTTCATGTAGCCGGTGAGCGTGTAGTTCTCCTTGCCGAAGGCGCCGACCTCGACGCAACCGCTCGACCCGCCGCAGCGCGCATCCGCGACGGTCTTGCCCTGGCGGATGAGTTCCTGGTGAATCACGTCGGAGTTGAAGATAGAGGGCTGGCCGAAACCGGTCCTGATGATCCTGCCCGCGCGCCTGAGGAACTGGTCGGGGTTCTTCTTGCTCACCTGCAGGCAGGAGCTGGGCTGGAGCAGGCGCATGTCCTCGATGACGTCGAGGATGATATAGGTGAGTTCGTTGACGCCGTCGCGGCCGTCCGCCGTCAGCCCGCCGGTGTTGATGAGCGCGAAGTCCGTATAGGTGCCGCTTTCCGCAGCGGTGACGCCGACCTTGGGCGGGGCGGGCTGATTGTTGAACTTGATCCAGAAACACTGCAGCAGTTCGCGCGCCCGCTCCTCGGTAAGCGAGCCTTCGGCGAGCCCCTTGCGATAGAAAGGCAGCAGATGCTGGTCGAGCCTGCCGGGGTTGAAGGCGTCCCAGGTGTTCAGTTCGGTAATGACGCCGAGATGCACGAACCAGTAATACTGCAGCGCTTCGTGAAAGGTGCGCGGCTTGTGCGCGGGGACCCAGTCGCAGATGGCGGCGATGTGCTCGAGTTCCCGCCGCCGCACCTCATCCTGCGTCTGCTGGGCGAGCTGGCGCGCCTTCTCCGCATGGCGCTCGGCGAAACGGATGAGGGCGTGGATGCAGATGCGCATGGCCTCGAGTTCGTGCCGCTTTTCCCATGCCGCCGCATCGTTGAGTTCATCAATCCTCCCCAGCGCCCGCTCGATATCCTGCTCGAAATCGAGAAAGCCCTTGCGATAGATCTTGTCATCGAGGACCGTGTGGCCCGGCGCGCGCTGCTCCATGAATTCGGTGAAGACGCCCGCTTCGTAGGCGTCCTTCCAGGCCTGGGTCATGTCGCGGAAGATCATCTCGCGGACCGACTTGCCGGCCCAGAAGGGAATAATCTCCTCGCGGTACGTCTTCCAGTCGCGCTCGGTGCTGGCGAACGAGGTCTTGGCGCGCGTGGCGAGTGTCTGGAGATCCTCCACGGAATGGCAGCAGATCTCAGGATAGGTGGGCGTCGCCTTGGGCGCATCGCCCCGCTCGCCGACGATCAGCTCGCCGTCGTTCAGGCAGATCGTCTTGCGTTCGAGGATGTAACGGAACGCCAGCGCCCGCTGGATCGGCGTGGGGAGCGTCCGCGTGTGAGTCCTATGGAACTCGGTGAGCAACTCCGCGCGCTGCGTGGAGATGCGCGGCTGGGCCTGGAGGCTCTGCGTTCTCAGCTTCTCCACGCGTTCACTGCGATTCATGGCGCACTCCTCGCACCGTTACGGGCGATCCATGTAGGCTCACGATCTCGGCGAAGCGCCGCACATCGTTCGGGTCGGGCGGTCGCGTTCCAGGCAGGCGATAGTCGAGCCCAAGGGCTTCGTACTTCGCTTCGCCGAGGCGCTGGTAGGGCAGGAGATCGACGCACAGGCGCTCACCCGGCAGGCCGCTGAGAAAGACGCCGAGGCGGCGGAAGTTGTCGTCATCGTCGTTGACGCCGGGCACGACGGGGACGCGCACGCGGATCTCCAGGGGCAGCGCCTCGTCGATGCGCAGCTCCGCGAGACGTTCGAGATTCTCAAGAATGAGTTCGTTGCTCACGCCGGTGTAGCGCCTGTGGCGCTGCGGTTCGATGATCTTGAGGTCGTAGAGGACGAGATCGGCGCGGCGGGCGATGCGCTGGAGCACTTCCCAGGGGAGCGCTCCGCAGGTGTCGACGGCGGTGTGAATGCCCTCCGCGTCGCAGGCGTCGAGCAGGGCGCAGAGAAAGTCCGGCTGCATGCCCGGTTCGCCGCCGGAGAACGTCACGCCGCCCCCGGACTCGTCGTAGAAGACGCGATCGCTGCGGACGGCCTCCATGACCTCGTCCACGGTCAGCTCCCGGCCGGCGATCTGCATCGCCTCCGTCGGGCAGGCGCGGGCGCACAGGCCGTGCGCGGCGCAGCGGCCGAGGTCGAGGCGTACGCGGCCGTTGTCGCGGCTGAGGGCGCTCTCGGGACAGGCGTCGATGCAGGCGTTGCAGCGGATGCAGCGGGCGGCGCGGTAGAGGTGCTGCGGCCGGGGCGAGCGGCTCTCGGGGTTATGGCACCACCAGCAGTCGAGGGGGCAGCCCTTGAAGAAGACGGTGGTGCGAATGCCCTCCCCGTCGTGCAGGGCGAATTTCATGATGTCGAAGACGATGCCGCGCATGACCGGTCCGCTCGTGCGACTCACGCCCCTCGCACCCGGGGTCCACCGGAAGAATAGCCGAGGAACGCGGTCGTGCGAAACGGAAACCGGAGCGAAGCGTGCGATTCGGCGGCGTCAGAGGCGAACGGCCGCGCCGAGGCCTTGCCGCCGCGCGCCGGCGAGGGCGCGGGAGGCGGCGGCGGCGTCCTGCACCGCCAGGCCCACGGTCTTGAAAAGGGTGATCTCGTCGGGCGATCGCCGCCCCGGCGCGGCACCGGCGATCACAGCGCCCAGTTCCGTCCAGGCGTCGCGCTGCGTCGCCCGAGCTTGCTCGGCCCGCAGCAGTTCGCCCGCTTCGAGCCCCGCCGCCTCCCGGCTGTCGACGAACACGCGCGAGCGCCCGATCAGCGCAGCGTCCCATTCGGCCATGTCCGGCGTGAAGCTGCCCACGGCGTTGATGTGCGCGCCTGGAGCGACGGCGTCGCCGTGCACCAGCGGCCGGCGTGCGGGCGTGGCGGAGCAGATGATCTCCGCGCCATCGACGGCCGCCTCCGGCGATTGCGCGACGATGAGCTTCGCCTCGACGGTGGGCTGCACAGTGGTGATGAACTGCCGCACGCGCGCCGCATCGAGATCGAAGACGCGGACTTCCCGCAGCGCGCGGACGCAGCAGACCGCCTGCACCTGCGTGCGACCCTGCACGCCGCAACCGAGCAGCGCGCCGAGTGCGCAGTCAGGCCGGGCGAGCAGGTCGGTCGCCGCGCCCGACGCTGCGCCGGTGCGAATGGCGGTGAGTGCGGCCCCGTCGCAGAGCGCCCGCGGCTCGCCCGTTTCTTCATCCAGCACGAGTACGAGCCCGTGGATCGTCGGCAGGTCGCGCTGCGCGTTGGCGGGGAAGACCGAGACGACTTTCACAGCAAGGCCGGCGCCCGGCACGTGCCCGGCCATGGAGAGGACGACGCCGTCGGCCGAGGCGACATCGAGATGCAGGCGCGGCGGGGCGGTCGCTCTGCCCGACGAGAACGCCGCGAACGCCTGCTTCATCGCCTCGATCGCCTCCGTCATCGGCAGGGCCATGCGAAGGTCGTCAGCGGAGAGCAGCAACAGGTCCATCAACATCTCCTTCAGCGCAGGGTGAACCCCTGCGCCAGGTCATCAAGCGGATCGAGCAGGAACTCGTGCACGCCTGTGATCGACGCCGTGCCGCTCACCTCCGGCACGACCGCGGGCA
>CAZZPX010000442.1:0-3537 GCA_964655955.1 uncultured Phycisphaerales bacterium
TCGGCTTGCCCGGGTCTCAGTGGATGCTGACGTTGTCCTGGACGTTCGACTCGTCGCCGATTGTGATGGGCGCCACGTCCCCCCGCACCACGGCGGCGTACCAAACGCTGACGTTGCGCCCGAGGGTGACCTCACCGAGGACGCGAGCGGTGTCGGCAATGTAGCGGGTGTGGTATTCGCGGAGCATGGGGGAGGGGGAGGGATTGAGGGCGCGAGGGCCTGGGCCCCCGGTGAGATCAGGTGATCAGGTGCGCGCGGGAGCGGGTGAACAGGTGGAGGATAGCAGGTGCGCGTGCGGCGCTCAGTGCTCGTCCGCGGGTTCGTTCGCGGCGGCGCTGCCTGTCAGGCGTTCAAGGAGCTTGCGCGGCTCCTCCTGCGCGGGCCCCACCACCACCGCGATCTCCGCGAAGCGCAGCGCCTGCTGCAGGTTCCCCGCTCGCTCGAACCAGACGGCCGCCTGCCACGCTGCGTACCAGTCCTGCGGCAGGCGATCGCTGCGTTCCTGCCACGCCCGTGCCGCCTCCTGCGGCTTGCCCAGCATGGCGTAGCTCGTCGCCAGTTCCTCGAGCACGCCCGGCTGGTCGCGCACATCCTGCGACAGCGCGGCGATCAGCATCACGGCCCGTTCGGCTTCGTTCTTTCGCCGAAGCGCCTTGGCCTCTTCGACGATCCAGTTCGGCCGCTGCGGGTCGATCTGGCGGGCGCGCGCGATGTACTGCAGCGCCATGTCGGCGTTGTTCTCGCGCAAGGCGAGTTGCGCCAGCGTGCCCCAGGCGTATTCCTGCTCCTCATCGAGGTTCACCGTCTGCATGAGGTAGCGGCGAGCCTGGTCGAACTCGCCAAGCTTGATCAGCAGTTGCGCCCGGTAGAGCGGATACTTCGGGTTCGCGGGATCCAGCGACATCGCCAGGGCGTAGTGCTGGACCGCTTCCTCGACGTAGCCGGCCTTGTTGGCGACGAGGGCGGCGGCGTCGTGCATCGTCGCCGTCGCCGGACCGAGATTGATCGCCTCCTGGATGGCGGCGTAGGCGGGCTCCCACTGCTGCTGACCGACGTGCGCCTCGTGCAGCAGGGCATAGACCTGCTGCCGGCGCGGGAAGTCGGCGGCCGCGTCCTCGAGCAGCCGCTGGGCGGCGGCGTAGTTGCCCTGGTTGAGCTGGCGCGACGCCTCGGCGAGCGACTGGCGCAGCGCCGCCTCCTGCTGCGGCGTCAGCGGTGCCGCCCCGGCTGAGGCCGGACCGACGCCCGAGGGTGCTGCTTCCGCCTGCTGCGGGGTGGACCGCGGCGCCAGTACCGCCACCAGTGCAAGCACGATGGCGAGGCAGAGGACAGCGCAGATACTGACGAGGGCTGGTTTCTTCATCATTTTCAGGGTATCGGACGAATCCACGGCCTGCTTTCCCCGATCGTTACAATCGCCCCCATGAGCCAGACGACGAAACAGCCGCTGCCCAAGGTTTATGCGCCCGCCGAGGAAGAGCCGGCGATCCGCGCGCGCTGGCGGGCGAGCGACGCCTTCCACCCTGATCCGCAGCGACTGCTGGACGGTTCCCGCGAGCCGTACTGCATCATCATCCCCCCGCCCAACGTCACCGCCGCCCTGCACCTGGGCCACGCCCTGAACAACACGCTCCAGGACATCCTGGTGCGTTATCACCGCATGGCGGGGTTCGAGACGCTGTGGCTGCCGGGGACGGATCACGCGGGCATCGCCACGCAGACCGTCGTCGACAAGCGCCTCGCCGCCGAGGGTCAGCCCGCCCTCGCCGCCTACCGCAAGATGGAGGCAGCGGGACAAGGCGGCCGCGACAAGTTCATCGCCAAGGTGCAGGAGTGGAAGGACGAGTACGAGGCTCGCATCACGCATCAACTCGAAGAGATGGGCTGCTCCTGCGACTGGGAGCGCCAGCGCTTCACCATGGACGAACAGTGCGCCCGGGCCGTGCGCGAGGCGTTCTTTCAACTGTTCAGAGATGGCCTGATCTACCGAGGCAAACGCCTGGTCAACTGGGATCCCGCGACGCAGACGGCCCTCGCCGACGATGAGGTCGAAGACGTCGAGGTCGAAGGGCACTTCTGGTACATGCAGTATCCGCTGGTCGGCGAGCCCGTCACGATCGACGGCGAGAGCGTGGATCGCGTCACCGTGGCGACGACGCGCCCCGAAACGATGCTCGGCGATACGGCGGTGGCGATCAATCCGGCGGATCCGCGGGCCGAGGCGCTGCGCGGTCGGACCGTGCGCCTGCCCATCGTCAACCGCGAAATCCCCATCATCGAAGACGACTATGTCGTCCTGCCCGTGAAATTCGGCGGCGATCCGGCCGACGCCAAGGCCCAGTTCGCCACCGGATACCTCAAGGTCACGCCCGCGCACGATCCCAACGACTGGGAGATCGGTCAGCGGCACCACCTGCCCGTGATCAACACGCTCGCGCCTGATGCGCGCATCAGCAAGGACCACGGCTGGCCGGCGGAGGAATGGGCGGAAGGCACGCACGACGAGATCCTCGAGAAACTGCTCGGCATGGATCGCTACGAAGCGCGCGAGGCGATCGTCGAGTGGTTCCGTGCCAACGACCTGCTGGAAGCGGTGAAGCCCTACACCCACACCGTTGGCCACAGCTATCGCAGTCACGTCGCGATCGAGCCGTACCTGAGCGACCAGTGGTACGTGAAGGTGACGGACGAGCGCCTGGCGGGCGCGGCGCTGCGCAGCATGGCGGAGGATCAGCGTTCGCCGGGCACGACGTGCACGTGGAAGAGCGGCGACCCGTTCGCCCAAACGAGCCGCGACGTCCAAACGAGCCGCGACCGTGAGGGAGCGGTTTCCCCATCTGAGCAATCGGGTACACCTCGCCCGCCGACGCCCAAAGGCACGATCAACACTTACCTCATCAGCTTCACCTGCTACGGAACCTGGCTGCACGGCGACCCGCGTGGCTCCGTCACGCCCGACGAAAACATCCCCGGCACACCCCTCCACGTCGGCGATGAACGGCAAGAGAGGGACAACTACCACCGTCTCAACCACGCGCCGTTCGAGCTTGACGAGCCCCGCCGCAATGTTGTCGCGAAGACGATCCAGGAGGTCTGCGATCACCGTGGCTGGAAATTACACGCGCTCAACGTGCGGACGAACCACTTGCACGCGGTGGTAAGCGCCGATGCGCCGCCGGAGCGCATCATGAACGACTTCAAGTCGTATGCGACGCGGCGCATGCGCAAGCAAGGACTTGCCGCGGACGATGCGCGGGTTTGGACGCGCCACGGCAGCACGCGCTACCTGAGCAAACCTGGCGAGTTCGAGGCGGCGTGTCGATATGTGACAGAGGAACAGGGCGCGGATCTGGGCAGTGTCGTTCGTGCCTGGCGAGATGCTCCGACTTCGGGTGCGGTTGCCGAAGACGCAGCCGCTTGCTCTGCGGACCAACCGCTCCCTCACGGTCGCGGCTCGTTCGGCAGCGGTGACGGCGATCACCAAGAGCGCGGGGCGCTGCGCTTCTATCCGGAGCGCTACGCCAGGACGTTCCAGAC
>CAZZPX010000443.1:0-3531 GCA_964655955.1 uncultured Phycisphaerales bacterium
ATGTGCTTTGTCAGCCCATGAACTCGCGCAATGGCGGGCCGTCGTAGGTGTGGGCGACCGGATCGACCTTGCGCATGGGCTTCATGCGCGACTGTTCTTCCGTGACGTGGGCGACGAGGCCCGGCGTGCGGGCGATCATGAACAGGCCGTTCATCACGGCGGGGTCGAAGCCGAGGTCGGCCAGCACCGCGCCAATCGCGCCGTCGACGTTGATGGGCAGGGGCTTGCCCTTCTCCCTGAAGATCTCCTCGACGGCCTGGGCCGCGGCGACGTGCTCACCGGCAACGCCGAGTTGCTCGACCAGCGCGAAAAGACGCTTGGTGCGCGGATCGTTGGTGTGGAAACGGTGGCCGAACCCCGCCATGCGCTTGCCCGACGCCTTCATGTCGTCGAGCACTTTCTCGCCGGCTTGCTTCAGCGAAACGCCGTCGTTCCTGCTGCGCTGGATGATCTGTCCAAGCGCCCTGGCGCAGTTTTCGATCGCCCCGCCGTGGTGCTGGTTGATGGACATGATGCCCGCGGCGACGGAGGCGCTGAGCGCCGCGCCCGTCGAGGCGACGGTGCGGGCCGCGAGCGCGGAGGGCGGCGTGGCGCCGTGATCGATGCTGGCGACGAGGATGGCGTCCATCACCTTGCCGGTTGTCTCATCCGGCAATTCGCCGCGGAGGATCAGGTACACCGCAGCGCCGAAGCTGATCTTGCCCATGAGTTCAGCGATGTCGTAGCCGCGCACCGCCACCTGGTTGGGGGCGATGCTGGTGACGGCCGTGGTCCAGGCGTTGGGATTGTCAGTTGTCATACCGCGACTCCGTGTTTCTCGAGCACCTTGCGCGTGACTCCGGGAAGATCGCCGAAGGCGTCGACGACGGTCGCCCCGGCCTTGGTGAGCGCTTCCACCTTGCCCTGGTGCGTACCCTTGCCGCCTTCGATGATGGCACCGGCGTGGCTGAAGCGGGTGCCTTCTTTCGCCGCCTTGCCGCCGATGTAGGCGATGACGGGCTTGGTCACTTTGCCTCGCTGGATGAGGTCGGCGAGCGTTTCTTCCTGGCTGCCGCCGATCTCGCCGAAGATGACGATCGCCTCGGTCTGCGGGTCGTCCTCGAACATGAGGGCGACGTCGGGTATGCGCAGGCCGAGCACCGTGTCGCCGCCGACGTGCACGAGCGTGGAGAGGCCGATCCCCTGCTGCCCGATGTAGTAGCCGCAGGACGAGGTCATGCCGCCGGAGCGTGAGATGATGCCGACGTTGCCCTGCCTGAACCACTGCTGCGCGGAGGCAGCCTTGCCACCGATCATGCCGAGCACGCCTCGGCCGGGGCTGAGCACACCGAGCGTATTGGGCCCAACGAAGCGGGCGCCGTGCGCCTTCGCCCTGGCCCAGACTTCCATCGCATCCCAGACGGGCACGCGGTCGGGGACGAGCACGAGCATCTTCACGCCCGCTTCGATCGCTTCGATGGCGGCGGACTTGACGAGCTTGGCCGGCACGAAGATGACGGAAATGTCGATCTGGCCGTGGGCGGCGATCGCTTGCGCGACCTTGTCATAGACTGGCACGCCCAGCACCTCCTGCCCCCCCTTCCCGGGCGTGCAGCCGGCGACGACGTGCGTGCCAAACTCCTTCATGAGCTTGGTGCGGGCCTGGCCTTCGCGGCCGGTGATGCCCTGGACCATGACGGTTTTGGTTTCGTCGATGATGATTGCCATTAGCGGTTCTCCGCGACGTGGTTACGAGCCGCAATCTCCCAACGAGCCGCGACCGTGAGGGAGCGGTGTGACCGAGCCGACAAGTCGCAGTGGAACGCGACTGCCTGTGCAATGCTGCGCCAGCGGCGCCTGCGGCGACATCCCGCCTGCACGACGAAGCAACCGCTCCCCTACGGTCGCGGCTCGTTCGGAAGCGGCCCGTTTAGAATTGTCCAGCATGCGAGACTTCAACAACAGATTCCACATCCATTTGCCTCAGTCGTCCAGCCCGGGTAGGGACAGATCCACGAACACGACGGGCCGGCCGGCGCGGTGGCATTCCATCTCGCAGGCGATGAGTTCCGAGTCCTTGCCGGCGACATCCTCTTCACTGACGGCGAGGAGAGGCTTGCCGTTCTCTTCCTTGAGAAGACCCGCGCTGTGCTGCACAACGAGCTTCGTCGCCTCCGCATCGCAGTGATCGTGGTCGATGAAGACGCGGCCGCCCGTGATGGGAAAGCTGTACGCCGTCCCGTTCGCCGCGAAGGCGGGGACGCTGCGGGCCATCGTTGGCGTTTCGTAGTTCGCCTCTTCGACGAGCTGACGGAAGCGCTCGGCGATGTCGGCGGGCGTGTCGTCCTTCTTGTACCCCTCGACCTTCGCCGGCAGGTCCTTGCAGCAGCTTTCCAGGATCTCAACCGCCCGATCCTCGCTGTTGCCGCCGAGACGGATGACCGCTGGGATCGCCAGGTCCATCTCGACGAACGCCTTGGCGAGGCCGTAGGCGGAGTGGTATTGCTCCTGACTGGCGACGCCGCTGCCCGAGCCGAAGTACCCGCACAGCCCTTCCTGGGCGAGTATGCAGCGTGCAGCGCGGTAGACCTTGGCGGCGGAGGGGTTGCCGCTGGTGTCGGTGAAGTTGGCGATGCCGAAACCGGCCTTGGTGATGGCGTCCATGGACATCATCGACCCCCCGCCACCGGCGCCGTGGAAACCTATCTTGGGCTGGCCCTCCTCGACGGGAAGCTGGGCGAAGTAGAACGTGCCGCGATGGTCCGCCTGCTCCAGCGCATAGGCGATGCGCTCCAGTTCCGTCGGCGGGTGGTCCAGTTCGCGGGCGATGTCGATGCCCAGTTCGTCGTGGCGGAAGACGGCGTAGTCGTCGATGGTCATGCGGCAGTCGGCGGCGAGCACGCGCCCATCCGTCGTGGTCACCAGGGGATTCACCTCGACGCTGCGGGCCTCGTGACTGCGAGCGACCTTCCAGACGGCCTGGACCGCACCGATGACGCCGTCGTAGAGCGACTTATCGAGCTTTGACTTCTCGAGCAGGCCGCGAAGGGTCGGCTCCTCCACGCCCCTGGTGACGTCGATCTGCAGGCGGTGCACCGAGGCGGCCCGTTCTTCGATGCCCGAGCCGCCTTCGAGGGCAAGCAGCATGACGGGCTGTCGCTGCGAGTCGTCGATGCTGAGTGAGGCGAAGAGTTCATCCTTGATGGGCAGCTTCTCCTCGATCAGCACCTCGGTGACGGGGAAGTTCCCCACCTTCATGCCGAGCAGGCGCTTCGCCGCTGCCCGGGCCTCGTCGGCGCTGTCGGCAAAGGCGACGCCGCCCATCGCCTTGCGGCCGGTCGTCCACGCCTGAATCTTCATGACGACCGGAAAGCCGATCGACTGCGCCGCCTCCGCCGCTTCCTCGGCCGAGCGGATGACGGCACCGCGGGGCGTGGCGACGCCGGCTTCTGCGAGCAGCTTCTTTCCCTGGTATTCGTGCAGTCTTGCCATTGCGGTTGTTCCCGAAAACGTGGTGGCGCCTCGCTGAGAAGGACCGGGCATGCTAGCAAA
>CAZZPX010000444.1:0-3524 GCA_964655955.1 uncultured Phycisphaerales bacterium
CGAATCTGCTGAAGACCGACGAAGAGCCCCGTCTCGGGATCTCGTTCGACGATGACGTTGAGTGTCTGCATGTGGCGGCCTTCTGCAATTCGGGCACCGCGAAATCTAGGGCCGACGCCTCTGCAGAGCAACGGCCGGCTTCGTCGGAGAGACTGCGAAGCTCACCTGCCGCACTCAGTCCAAAGAAGAACCCGCGACCGGTTGGCCGCGGGTCTTCCATTGCTTTCGAGCTCGCTGCGAAAGCGAGTGGTCGTATGGCTCAGACCATGTCCTTGAGGGCCTTGAGCGGGCGGATCTTCACCTGCTTGCGGGCCGGCTTGGCCTTGAACATCATCTCTTCGCCGGTGAAGGGATTGGTGCCCTTGCGAGCCTTGGTGGCCGGCTTGGTCTTGACGGTGATCTTCATCAGGCCGGGGACGTTGAAGACGCCACAGCCTGCCCGGCCCAGGTCCTTGTTGATCATGTCGGACATGCAATCGAAGACGTTGACGACCTGGGAGCGGGTCAGCCCGGTCTCCTCCGCGATGGTGCGATAGACCTCGCTCTTCGTACGAGGGCTCTTGGCGGCGGAGACCGAGAAACTACTGCCTGCCTTCTTGCTGGTCTTCTTCTTGGTCGTCTTCTTGGCGGTCTTCTTCTTGGTGGTCTTTTTCGCCGTCTTCTTGGTCGTCGTCTTCTTCTTTGCGGTCTTCTTCGCCATTGTCGGAGCTCCAAAGAATGGCACGTGTGCTGGGACCTACTCGGCCCAGCGCCCGGCACGCACGCTGCATGCCGCTTCGAGCGCTATGTGAGCAGGCTTTCGCCTTGCTTTCCAGCCTTTTTTCGGACGTTCAGCCCAAAAACACTACAAAACAAGGGAGAAACAGCCCCGGCGATGGGAATTTGCCCCGCTTTCGCCCCTCGCCCCCCTCAATTCTCCATCGGAGCACGCCTTCTTCGACCCCGCTTCCGCGCGCTGCCGCAACACAATTCGCCTCTGAACGGCCCTGCGGGAGGAAGAAGTTGCAGGCCGCGTGTGTCTCTGGAAGGGCGGCGCAGGCCCCTGTCGGCCGCATCTCGCCGCTTTTCTGACAGCCCGGTCCGTCGGGCGCATCCAGTATCGGGAGGCCCCGCGACGGGCCAGGCCCTGCCGCACAGCGACCCGCGGATGTTCGCTGCCTGAAACTCGGCTCCCGCGAGCCCCAAGAAACGAGCAGTCAACCCCGGCTTTCGCCGCTGCGAGGTGCATCATTTCTCTCTCCGTCGTCCTGCAACTGCTGCTGTCACTGATCCTCGGCGTGCAACCCGCCGCCCTCAGCGATCAGCCCGCGCCGCCTGTGCCGCTCCCGGCCCAGGCGGTGGACACGGTCGCTGCCGAGGCGATGCCGCTGCGCGTGGTGCTCATCGAAGGCGTCCCCGCGCCGGCGGCGCAGGGAGATACCGACGCCGGCCCGCAGCGCGATCTGGCCAGCGCGCTGCAGACGTTCTTCAGCGTCACGACCCCGGCTGCCGTGCCCCAGCGGGCGGATGAATCGGTCGGTTGATCCGCGGCGGCGACTGCGCTACTGGCCCGATGACCAGTTGCGCCGCTGCTTCTTTTCGCTTCGTTCGCGCTTCTGCTTGAGCCGGCGCTCCTTGGCGCCGCGGCTGGGCTTGGTCTTCTTGCGTCGCTTGGGGACGGCCCGGGCCTCGGCGATGAGTTGGCCGAGACGCTCGATCGCAGTCTGGCGATTGCTCCACTGCGAACGAGAGGCGCGAGCGCGGAGGATGATCTCGCCGTCCTTCGTCAACCGCCCGCCGGCAAGCTCCCTGAGGCGACTGAGCGCCCTGCCCGACAGGTTGGCGTGCGACTGGAGATCCTCGAGGCGGACACGCAGCGTGACGGCGGTATTGACCTTGTTCACGTTCTGCCCGCCGGGCCCCGAGGAACGCGCGAAATCGAAGGCAAGGATCGATTTGGGCAAGACGACCCCGGGGGCGGCTTCGACCACCTCGCCAGCGTTCACATCCTGGGATTCCGTCTCGTGCATAACCTACGCGCCCGCTCATCCTACGCTACCTTCCCCGCATGCCCAATCCTCTTTTTCTCAACGGGCGCGGCCGGCCGGCGCGCGCGGCCGTGCTGGCGCTGGCGTTCGTGTGCGGCGGGCCCGCTGCCGCGCAGCCGCAATCCGACGACGCCGATGTGCCACGCCCGCTCCTCGACGCGGGTGCTGACCAGCCGGAGACGTGGCAGTGGCGTGTGCGGCCGAGCTTCTGGCTGGCTGCAAGTTCCGGCAAACTGCGGGCGGGAAGCGGCAGCGACACGCGCACGCTGAACCGGCTGAACCTCGACAATCCCTCCGCCGCCTTCTACCTCGAAGCTGATGTGCGCCGCGAGAACTGGCGCTGCTCGTTCGACGGCTTCTTCTTCCAGGACGACGGCGAAACCAGGCTAGCCAACAGCGCGCGGATGTTCGACATCACGCTGCCCGCGGGCCGGCAACTGGACACATCCTTTCAGGCCTGGTCGGCAAGTGCGGGAGGCTGGTATCGCCTGTTTGACTACAGCGCCGCCAGTGACGCCTCGGGTCACGCCATGCGCTTCGATCTCTTCGCGGGAGGCGGGGCGCGCGTGCTCGGCGTCGAGACGTCGGTGGACGTCGTCGCCGGGCCGAGCGGCAGCGAGCGCGGCTTCTTCGGCCAAGCGTTCATCGGCGGGCGAGCCGAGATGGTGATCGACGAGCGCTTCGCCTTCACCGTGCAACTCGACGCCGGGGCGGGCGTGCCGCTCGATGAATTCGTCGCCCTGCACATCTTCGCCGGCGCGGAGTGGCGCTTCCGCGACGATGCCGCCCTCGCCCTCGACTATCAACACCTCGATGTCGACATCGACACGGATGACCTCTACTGGAGCGGCCGCATCGCGGGCCTCTACGCGGGCCTCAGCTTTCAGTTCTGAGGGCAGCGAGTCGCTGCGTAACCAGGCCGGGAAGCCAACCGCGCGGGCGCTCCGTTCGCGGTCATCGGTCAGTCGCCACTCCCGGCGGGCCGGGACTCGTCATTCAGCGTTCGTCTTTGACACTTCACCCCCCCTCGCCACTCATCACCAGTCACCCGCTTGCTTCTCGTGATGAAAGAAGATGGTCGGCCCGGCGTAGAGCTTGCGGAAGCGCCGGATCTCCACGACCTGGATGCCGCGCGGCACGTTCACCGCCACATCCGAGTCTTCGAGGATCGGGTTGCCGATGATCACGTAGTCGCGCAGGTCCGCGGGAAAGTAGGTGAACCAGCGGGCGGCGAAACGAAAGAGCGGCACAGGCGGCCGATCCAGTTCATCGCTCTGTGCGGTGGGCGTTTCCGCCGCCTCGCTCTCTAGATCGGAGGCGCGCTGCCCGGTCCGTCCCGTCGTCACCTGCGTCCACCAGTCGAGCTTGCGCGAGTCGAGCGGCTCAAAGACGTCCATGAGGCGTGGCGGGTGGCCGTAGATCACCACCATGTGCAGCGAGCCGATCCCGCTCTTGATGGGCGCGAGGACGGGCATGTCGAGGCTGGCGAGGTTGGCG
>CAZZPX010000445.1:0-1218 GCA_964655955.1 uncultured Phycisphaerales bacterium
TCTCCGCGCATGGCGTTCACGCCTTCGGCGACGATGCGCAGGGCGTCGATGTCCAGGCCCGAATCCGTCTCGTCGAGAATGGCGAGCGAAGGCTCGAGCAGCGCCATCTGGAAGATCTCGGTGCGCTTCTTTTCGCCGCCGGAGAACCCTTCATTGAGGTTGCGGCGGAGCAGTTCCGGGTTGAGCTTGACGAACTCCGCCTTCTCCTTGAAGAGCTGCATGAGTCGCATGGTGTCCAGTTCCTCCTGACCGCGCGCCTTGCGGACGGCGTTCACCGAGGCCTTGAGAAACTGGTTCATCTTCACGCCCGGGATCTCGACGGGATACTGAAAGGCGAGAAAGAGCCCGGCGGCGGCGCGCTCGTCGGGGTCCTGCTCGAGCAGATCTTCGCCCTTGTAGAGCACCTGGCCCTCGGTGATCTCGTACTCCTCCTTGCCGGCCAGCACCTGGGCGAGCGTGCTCTTGCCCGAGCCGTTCGGCCCCATGATGGAGTGCGCGTCGCCGGCGTTGATCGTCAGGTCCAGCCCGCGCAGGATCTGCTGATCCTCGATGGACACGTGCAGGTTTCTGATTTCGAGAAGGGGGGTCGTCATGGTCGTTACATCTCGTCCTTGTGTTTGTCTGCGAGAGAATGACGAAGCCCGACTGCCTCATGACGAAGGATCACTCGTGTAGCTCCGCCATCATTCGTCACTTGGCATTCGTCATTCGTCACTTGCCTTATCCCACGCTGCCTTCCAGGCTGATCGACAGCAGCTTGTCGGCTTCGACGGCGAACTCCATGGGAAGCTCCTTGAGCACTTCCTTGCAGAAGCCGTTGACGATCAGCGACACGGCGTCCTCTTCGCTCAGGCCGCGCTGCTGGCAGTAGAACATCTGGTCTTCGCCGATCTTGCTCGTCGTCGCCTCGTGCTCGACGTGGGCGGTGGGGTTTTGCACGTCGATGTAGGGGAACGTGTGCGCCCCGCACTGATCGCCCATGAGCAGCGAGTCGCACTGCGTGTAATTCCGGGCGCCCGTCGCGCCCTTGTTGATCTTCACCAGGCCACGGTACGAGTTGTTCGACCGACCCGCCGAGATGCCCTTGCTGACGATCGTGCTGCGCGTGTTCTTGCCGATGTGGATCATCTTCGTGCCGGTGTCTGCCTGCTGGCGATTATTGGTCAGCGCCACGGAGTAGAACTCGCCGACGGAGTTGTCCCCCTGCAGGATGACGCT
>CAZZPX010000445.1:1228-3518 GCA_964655955.1 uncultured Phycisphaerales bacterium
CGAGCCGTCCCCCTTGAGCACGCAGGAGGGGTACTTCCAGGTGATCGCCGAGCCCGTCTCAACCTGCGTCCAGGAGATGTGCGAGTTTTCGCCGCGGCAAGCCCCGCGCTTGGTGACGAAGTTGTAGACCCCGCCACCGCCTTCTTCATCACCGGGGTACCAGTTCTGGATCGTCGAGTACTTGATGTGCGCGTCGCGCAGGGCAACGAGTTCGACCACCGCCGCGTGCAGTTGATTCTCATCGCGCATCGGGGCGGTGCAGCCCTCCAGGTAGCTGACCGAACTGCCTTCGTCGGCGATGATGAGCGTGCGTTCGAACTGGCCGGTGTTCATGGCGTTGATACGGAAGTACGTCGACAGTTCCATCGGGCAGGTGACGCCCTTGGGGATGTACACGAATGACCCGTCGGTGAAGACGGCGCTGTTGAGGGCGGCAAAGTAGTTGTCGCTCTGCGGCACCACCGAGCCCAGGTACTTCTTCACGAGGTCAGGGTGCTCGCGAATCGCCTCGCTGATGGGGCAGAAAATGACGCCAGCCTTGGCGAGTTCCTCCTTGAACGTCGTGGCGACGGAGACGGAGTCGAAGACCGCGTCCACCGCGACGCCCGCCAGCGCCTTCTGCTCCTGCAGCGGGATGCCCAGCTTCTCGTAGGTCTCCAGCAGCTTCGGATCCACCTCGTCGAGGCTCTTGTAGCGCGGCCCCTTGGGGGCGGAGTAGTAGCTGATCTTCTGGTAGTCGATGGGGGGATAGCGGAGGAATGCCCAGTCCGGCTCCTCCATCTCCAGCCAGCGGCGGTACGCCTCCAGGCGCCACTGGACCATCCACGCCGGCTCGTCCTTGCGGGCCGAGATCTCACGAATGACACTCTCATCGAGCCCGGGGGCGATCGAGTCGGTCTCGATGTCTGTGGTGAACCCGGCGGCATAGCTCTTGCGGGTGAACTCTTCGATTGTCTGGTTCGTCGTCGTTGACATACGGGAAGCTGCTCCGCGATGAGTGATTCACCGGACGACGGGCGACCCGAGGCGGCCTGCGGGGCGCCTGGATCGCGGCGTCCGGGGGGGACGGCCAAGGCTAGGCGAAGCGGCGGCTGTGTTCCATAGCTTAGAATGATTCTACTTCTCAATTCAGCCAGAATTCTGCCGCACGAGGACGCACAGGACCCGTGCTCGAAGAGACCATCCCTGGTTTCGGGGGTAACGGGGCCAGCTTCGACTCGCCCAGTTCGCCCGCGGCGACCCGCTATCCGCCCGTTCCGGTAGGGTCGCTCGCCCGGTCGCCGACCGCGGCGTCATGCCGGGTCGCAGTCAACTCTGCAAGTTCGTCGGTCGCCTCCTGCGTTCGCGGATGCTCAGGCCCCAGTGCCGCCTCGAGCCGTGCATGGCCGAACCGAAGATGCTCTTCCGCCTCATCGAGCCGATCCTGCCGCGCCAGCACGGCGCCAAGCCGCACCGCGAAGAGCCCGGTCTGCCACTGCCCTTCAGGCAGGCCGCGCTTGGCGGCAGCAAGCGTGTCACGCTGCACGGCCGCCGCCTCGTCGAGTCGCCCTTGCGTCAGGAGCATCTCGCCGAATCGGCTGGTGATCACGAGGGTGTCGAGATGCTCGAGACCCAGGACGGCTCGCATTCGCTCGAGGAGCGATGCGTACTCGCGCTCCGCCTCTTCGAACCGCTCGACCTCAACGAGCAGCGAGCAGATGTTCCCCCTCGCCGCCAGCGTCTCGCGATGGTCCGCGCCGCGCAGCCGCTCGCTGAGCTCGGCGGCTTCGCGCAAGGCAGCGAGCGCCTCGTCGTGTCGACCCTGCGCCTTGCGGAAGACGCCCAGGTCATTCAGGGCCGAAGCCAGGCGCGGCGAGTCGCCGTGCGACCCCCGCTCCAATTGGACGACTTCCGCCGCGAGTTCCGCCGCCTCATCCACGTGCTGCTGCTCGTACAGCAACTGCGACAGCGTTCGCATCGCCAGCAGAGCGTGGGGATGCTCGGGTCCGAGGAGTTGCTGGAACCCCGTGAGAGCGGCGCGGTTGAACTCCTCGGCTTCCGCGACCTTGCCGCTGACCGCGAGCACGTGCGCCAGGTTGTCGAGATGCACGAGCGTGCTCGTGGTTCGCAGCCCCTGTCGCTCTTCAATGGAGACGACTTCGCGCAGCAGCGCTTCGGTCTCCGCGAGTCGGCGCTGCCGCCAGTACAGCCCGGCGAGGTTGTTCATGGCGATGAGCGTGTCCTCGTCAGCTTCACCGAGCACTTGTTTCATGCGTGCAACGGTGACTTCGAGCAGGGACTCCGCCTCGTC
>CAZZPX010000446.1:0-3512 GCA_964655955.1 uncultured Phycisphaerales bacterium
CTCGCGGACTATCTCAAGCGCAATCCCACGGCCCAGGCGCACATCGAGGTGCACGATCCTGAGCCCTTCGGCGCCGACTACCCGCTGCTCGGCCTGGTGAACGCGACGCTCTACCCGCACGTCGCCGCCCGCACGGCGACGGCGCTGACGAACATGAGTTGGGTCGTGAAGGACATCTGGCGCGTGCTCAGCGGCGAAGAGCCGGAGTGCCCCGCCCCGGCGACGCAGACGCAGTAGGAGGAAGGGACTCTGGGACCAAGGGACTCCGGGACCAGGGGCGCGGGGATTTCAGTCCCAGCGCGGCGCGGAGTGGACGCGCAGCTACTCCCGGCGCAGCAGCGCGAAATGATGAAACGCGCACATCACCAGCGCGTGGTGGATCACGCCTGTGCGGATCAGATTGGGCACTTCCTGCAGATCAACCAGGCGCACCGCGATCTCTTCGTGTGAATCGAATTGCACGCGCTCGCCGAGTGTGGCATCGCACACCAGGCCGGTGTGGCAGCGGTTGTTCTGGATTGCCGGATTCGGCGAGACGCAGCCGATGATCTCGACAGCGCTGCCGATGTATCCGGATTCCTCGGCAAGCTCGCGCCTGCAGGTCTCCGCGGGAGACTCGCCCGGATCCACCATGCCGCCGGGCACCTCGAGCGTCACCTCGCCCAGGCCGTGGCGATACTGCTCGATCATCACCACCTGCTCGTCGGGCGTCAGCGCGATGACGTTGACCCAGTCGACCGCATCGAGAAAGACGAAGTCGCCTTCCTTGCCGACCGTCGTCGGTGACTTGCCGTGCCGTTCTTTCAGATCGAAGACGCGCGTTCTGGCCAGCGTCTTCGCCGCGCCCATCTCCCAGGGCTGCACCAGCGTCAGGTAGTCGTGTGCCATGCGCTCATCGTACGCACAAGCGCACGCTTCGTTTGGCCCCGCCGCGGACGCGCGCGGCTCCGTCGCGTCGACCTCGCCTACGCGATCCGCTCGAGCACCCGCCGCGCCTCCGCGACGTCCTCGACGCGCTGCTCGCCCGCTTCGCGCTCGATCATCAGATCGCCTTCGAAATGGGTCTCCTCGAGCAGCGTCACGAAGGCGCGCCAGTCGACTTCGCCCGTCCCCGCCACGACTTCGCTGCCCCACTCGCCCGGCTTCCGGCTGCGCAGCGCATCCTTGATGTGCACCTGTCGCAGGAAGGGCCGCAGCAGGCGCAGCGCCTCGAGCGGCTCGCCCATGCCGTAGAGCAGCAGGTTCGCCGGGTCGAAGTTCACGCCCAGGTTCGGCCGATCCGCGTGCTCAAGCACGTCGATAAGCGTCGCCGCCGTCTCCTGGCCCGTTTCCAGGCCGATGTCGATCCCGTGCTCGCAGAGCAGATCCGCGACTTCGCGCAGCCGCTCTCTCATGACGGCCCGCTCGGGATCGCTCAGCGCATGGGGCAGAAACCCCGCGTGAAACGTGATGAGGTCGATGCCATTGTCCCGCGCGATGCGAGCGTTCTCGCGGATTGCCGCCTGGTTCTCGCGCCAGGTTGCATCCGGCCGAAGCCCGCCGGTGCGCCGGATCGACTCGAGCGTCGTGTAGTCCTCACCGGCGCACGCCCACATCCCCGAGCCGATGCGGATTCCCGCTGCGCGCAGGTCGTCGATCGCCGAACCCCACACCCGCGGCTGCGTGCGCAGCGGGTCGAGATGCAGCGACACGACGCTCACGCCGCACGCCTTGACGCGCTCGAGCAACTCCGTCGGCGTCTGCGCCCGCAACGACCAACTGCATACGCCCAGCCGCTCGCGCAGGATCTGCTTCTCGTTCATCGCGCGAAGACCTCCGATCGCCCGGTTACTTCAACTCCACTTCGCGCTCCTCGCGCGCGGAGCGATACAGCGCATCGAGCATCGCCTGCACAGTGCGACCCTGCGCCGCGGAGGCGTCCGGCTGCGTGCGCGTCTCGATCGCCTTTCTGAACCGCTCGCATTGCGTCACCCAGGCGTTGGTCTTGGGGTACTCCGGCTGGACCTGCACGACGTGGCCGGCGTCCTCGAAGACCAGCCGCAACTCACCCGTCATGTGATTCATGAAGAGCCCGCCCTTCTCACCCCAGAGCATCACGCCGTCCTTGAGAACATCATCGGGGAGATTCGCGGCCCAGACGGCGTCGACCTGCAGCGTCATGCCGGTGTCAAAGCGGAGCACGCCGGTCGCGGCGTCCTCGACGTCGAAGACGCCCTCGCGCCGCGGCGGGCCGGCCCACATCTCGCTGTACGTGTACTCCTCGATCGGCGAGCCGAACTTGCTGTAGCAGGCGCCGCTGGCCCGCAGGGGCGTCGGCCGACCCGCGAGGTGCCAGGCAAGGTCGATCACGTGTACGCCCAGGTCGATGAGTGGCCCGCCGCCCGACATCTCCTTCGTGGTGAACCACCCGCCCAGCCCCGGAATGCCCCGCCGGCGACAGAACGCCGCCTTGGCGTGATAGATCTGGCCGAGCCGGCCCTCTCTGATGAAGTGCATCGCCGCCAGCGTGCAGGGCAGGCAGCGGTTGATGAATCCCATCTGGAGAATGCGCTTCGTCGAGGTGCAGGTGGCGACGATCCTGTCGCACTCCGCGACGCTCACCGCCATGGGCTTTTCCAGCAGCACATCCTTGCCCGCCTGCATGGCGGCGATGGCGACCGGGGCGTGAAACTTGTTGGGGACGGCGATGACGACGGCGTCGATGCTCTTATCCGCCAGGAGCGTCTCCTGGGACTTGGCGGGCTTGACGTCGTACTGCTCTGCCAGCTTCGCCGCCTTGGTCTCGTCGACGTCATACACGCCGGCGATGTGCATTCCCGCCTGGCCCACGTGCGCGGCATGCACTTCCGCGATCGCGCCCGCCCCGATCAAACCGACACCGATGCTCATGGCTGTGGATCTCCGGAAAGAAGTGGAAAGCGAGCCGTGATCGTAGCGGCAAGAGGCCCCGCCGGGGGCGGCGAGCCCCTGCCAGTCGGCTTCCGTCACCCCGGGCCGTGGTGCGGGCCACACCGCGGCTGCCGCCTGGGCGCATGAAAAAGCGGACAGGGTGGGATTCGAACCCACGGTAGAGCTAATCGCCCTACGCCGGTTTAGCAAACCGGTGCCTTCAGCCGCTCGGCCACCTGTCCGTCGGGTCGGGCATTCTTGCACATGCCCCCGCAGCGGTCAACGAGAGGCGGATGCCGGTCAGAACCACGTCCCGCACCTCCCCGGGCAACCGTTTCGATTGTGGTACTCGCGCTGGCGGCAGCAGCACCGACGTCGGGACTGCTCACCAGATCCCGAGAGGGCCTACGCCACCCGAAGCAGCGGCAATTGCTGCGGCAACTGCGCCAGACGCTCGATCGGGCGATGCTGCCGACTCGGCCGCGAATTGTCTGGAATTCGAGTTGGCACCGCCGTCTGCCCGGGACTGACGGTCTGCCCGCTTAGGATGCTGCGCGTGTTCACGCGCCCCGCGGCTTGCCGAAGTGGCGGTATCTCGCCAGCAGCAGGCTGTACACGCCATG
>CAZZPX010000447.1:0-3503 GCA_964655955.1 uncultured Phycisphaerales bacterium
GCGATGTCGACCAGGCGGATCTCGGGGTGCTGCTGTCCGAGTACGCCAGGACCTGCTGGTAGTTCCCCGCCGAAGCGAAGGCGGCCCGGTTCACGCGTTGGAGCGGGCGGGCGGCAGGTCGATGGGAGGATCAGCCGTACCGGGCTCATCATGACCTGGGGCGTCGGAGGAGGTCTCCGGCTCCTGCACCTGGTCGCCTGGATCGCCGCCTTCCGCAGGATCCATCTCAGGATGCTCGGGGGCCTCCTCCGCGTTGCCCTCCGCGGCGGGCATCTCCTCGGGCATCTCCGGCTCTTCGATCTCGCCGGTGTAGATGACGATGTCCGCGATGCCGCGGTCCAGCTCGTCCAGGTCCGGTCCGTCCTTGGGAACAAGACTGATGTTGAGGATCCTGATGCCGGGTGCGGCGCGGCGCAGCATGGCGACGATGCCGCCGTCGTCATCGCTGTGGAAGGCGCCGTTGACGTGGAAGACGAGCGCGCCGCGGTGGCGGGAGCGAGCTTCAAGGATGGAGGCGGCCATGGTCGCGTCCCACAGCGCCTGCGAGCGATACAGCGCTTCCAGGTCGATCTCCGCGCCGCCGTGTCCCTGCAGCCCTGACATCAGCTCCATGAACCGATCGCGATACTCGCCGGTGGGAAGGGTCCGGGGAATGTCGAAGGTGGCGCGCTGCTCGGGTGTCAGGTGGCGGAGGCGGGCGTAGCCGTCCGTCCGGGCGAGCCGCACGTACTGCCGCGGCGCATTGGAGGCGACGACGGGCCAGCCGCGGCTCTTGGCGATCTCGATAAACGGCAGGTAGTAAGTCTCGAAATCGTTCCACAGATCGGTTCGGCCGGAAAGGATGTCGAAGGCGTCGTGGTCTTCGCTCACGCCGATGTCCATGCGCCAGTCGTCGAGGTAGACCTGCTGATCGCGCGTGAACTGCTCCATGGCGACGACGGCAGGGCGGTTGTACAGCGCAATGATCTGCGTCTTGGTGTCGTGACCGATCACATCGTTGTGCCGCTCTCCGAGAATGACGACGTCCGCCCAGCGCAGGGCGTCTCGCAGGGCCGGCCAGTGCAGGGGCCTGCCGGCGTCGGGTCCGCGCGCGACAAGCATGGGCCGGTCGTGCGGCGGGGCGGCATCGAGCGCCGCGGTGCGCGTCCAGTTGCGGTTGGAGCGCTGATAGGCTCCGGACTCGAAGTAGGAGGGGGAGGTGCAGCCAACCAGCAAAAGCAACAGCAGCAGCGGTGTAACACGTTTCATGACACCACGATCGGTCCGGAGGCCGGGAGCGTCAAGTCCGGCCGGCCGATCGTGCTCCGCGCGTTGGCAACCTGCGTGTCGGGGAATCGCCGTTTCCCGGATCGGCGGCGAACCGGGGCGTAGAATCGCTCGAACAGTATCGATCTAACCGACATGTCGATTCGTCCCCGCTGAGGAGGGGGGGACAAGCGACCGATGGATGTGGAAAGATGCGCAGGGCCTCTCCGTCGCGACCTCACCGTCGCCGGGGGGCGGGACGCAGGCGCAGAGGAGACCGATAAGTGAGAACGAGGCCGAGAATTGCGATGCTGCTGGCGTCCGCGCTGACGCTGGCTGGTGTGGGTGTGTGCATCCACGAGCCTTGTGCGGCGGCCCCCCCAGCGAGTCAGGCGGAGCAGCCGAGCCCGGGCAAGCGGCTGGAACCCAAGCAGTTCGCCTTCGACAGCGGCTTTCTTGGTGCGCCGGGGCTCGAGTTCAGCTTCGTGCGGGGGCAGGAGATCATCTGGTCGGGCCAGCAGGCCTACGGGCCGAACCAGCCGCGCTACGACGCCCCGCTGGCCCTGGCGCCGGCTCCGCGCGTCGAGGTGGTTCGGCCGACGGCCAACAACACCGAGATCATGGCGAGCGGGCTCGACCATGACGGCGTGACGCCGATCCTGGTGCTGTACGACCGCAGCGATCGGTTGCTCGACGTGTTCACCGTGGCGGGGGATGACCTGCTCGACGCGGAACAAACGGGCGTGGGCCGCAACCGCACTGACCTGGGAGGCTATGGCGTTGCCGACCTGAGCGACGGTGCCGTGGCAAAGCGAGCGCATGAGCCGATCTGCGCCGTGGTCTGCCATGGACTGATCGTCGTGCAGTGCGTGGTGTGGGAGAATCTGTGGGACGTGGGGCACTACTGGAAGTCTGTCGCCACTTCGTTCTTCGTGTCACAGGATGCCGGACAGACGTGGGAACTCTTCCACGAGGACAGCGCCGTCGAGAAGTACTGGGATCGCGGCCAGGAATGGGCCATGCAGAACTGGTGGCCCATGCAGCGCGGAGCGCCGCCAGTGGAGGCGTTCTTCGCGTCGGCGGACTATCGACATAATCCCGGCGCCCACGGCGGCAGGTCCTACCTCTTCCGCGCGCAGCGGACCGGGGTCGGGTCGGCCTGGACGCTCGAGCCCGTGCTGGTGGCGTATGAGAGTGATGGCATCATCAATGAGCACTTTCACACGGCCGCCGCCGTCCCGCTGCCCGGGTCGGGGCTGGGCGTGCTCACCGCGGTCGGCGACAGCCAGCCGCGCAATCGCATCGTCAGCCAGACAAGGCCGGACCGGGACTACCTCAGCGACGGCTGGAAGACCGACCAGCATTTTCACGGCCGCCGGGCGCGGGACACCGAGATTGATCCGCGGCAAACCCAGGGGCTCCTTATCGAAAAGCCAATTGGCTGGGACGTGTCCAAGGAGGGCAACCAATTCGTCGGCTGCGCGCCCGGCCGCAACTCCGGCGACATTCTGGTGGGCGGGGATCTGACCTCCGATCAGATCATGCGCTTCGAGGCGGCGGATCTGCTCGAAGATCATCCGACGACCGAGCACGTCTATGGGCTCGACCTGGCGAGCGGCAGCACGCGCTCGGAGGTGTTCTTCATTCGCACGCCGACGCCGGAGTACGGCGGGCCGTACATCGCGCGCTATTCGCCGCTCTCCAATGCCGGCAACGTGCCCGCGCGGGCGAAGCGAGTGCTGTACTCGGCAGACGGCGACGCCTGGACACAGGTCTGGCAGCCGAACCAGGGCGGCTTTCACAGCGCCCTGCACGGCGATCACATCTACATCGACAGCTTCCTCAACTCCACGGGCGTTCGCCGCATCGGCATTCCCTCCCCGATCGTACGTCAGCCGCTGCGCGTCGGTCCCGGCGGGATGCAGCGGGCCGTCGCCGAGCCCTCCTTCCTGAGCGGCCCGCATGGCAGTGTCACACCGCTGCAGCGAAATCCTGACGGCCAATGGGAGTTCGAAGGCGAAGTGCTGGACCCCCAGCCGCCGGTCAGCGGCCAGGTTTATCACGTCACCTCCTCCGCCTACGACGCCGGCATGATCGCCGGGCGAGTCAAGGTCTGCGGACCGGCTGTCAACGTGGGCAGCATCATCCCCGGCTCGGCGCTGCAGGTGCACTGCTGGGTCATGAACAATTCGCGGGAGGTCAGCCTGCATCCCATCGTCGAGATGAGAGACCAGATCGGGCAGGGGCTTGTCGCTCAG